>DATBAY010000180.1:0-13011 GCA_036271295.1 Lacipirellulaceae bacterium
TTCAAACTTGCGCGTTCCGATGCGAACGCCGAAGAGCACTTCACGCTCGATCTTGATAGCCGAATGACCGTACTCGATGCGCTGTTCATCATTCAGCGCGAGCACGATCCGTCGCTCTCGTTCCGCTGCTCCTGTCGCGTCGGCATGTGCGGCACCTGTGCGATGCGCGTCAATTGGATGCCCCGCCTCGCCTGCCAAACACGTGTCGAGACGCTCAACGCGGAGTCGATCACGATCGAACCGCTCGCAACGCTGCCCGTGGCGAAAGATCTCATCGTCGATCTCGGCCCATTCTTCGAAAAGTGGAAGAAGGTCCGCCCTGCCCTGCATCCTAAGAACAAGGACTCCAAAGAACTCGCGATCGTTCCGCCCGACAGCGAATTCGGCAAGCAAGCGCTTGTGAAGCGCGACTGCATCACCTGTGGCGCGTGCTACAGCGTCTGCGGTATTACCGGCAGCAATGAAGCTTATCTAGGCCCGGCGGCAATCAACCGCGCAATGCTCCGCCTCCTCGACCCGCGCGATGGTAACGTCGACGAACGCATTAAGGTACTCAACGACGAGACGGGCGTCTGGCGCTGCCACACACAGTTTAATTGCGTCGCTGCTTGCCCGAAGAACATCAATCTCACAGATTCGATCATGAAGATGAAGCGGGCGATGCTGTTTCCAAAGAAGTTTCGAGATAAATAGGCTGGTGAGCCGCGATAGGTCCCGGTATGGCTTTTAAGAACACGCTTTATGTTACGGCGCACGAGAACCCGTTCATTTTAATTGTTGAACCCTGGGCCAATGAGTTTAGCGTCGGCCTTGGCGAAGTATGCGCAGTAATCGCAATCCATCCGACAGTGACGCCTACATTTACAGCGGCGGCCTGTCGCGGAAATGATCTGATGCTAACAGTAAACGAGGGGGGCGCAACATTTGAATTCTGGCGAGGCGGCGAGATCGAGCTTCTAATGCCTGTTCCGATTCCGGGGTGAATTGCGCTCATTCAGGAATGTCTGCGGCAGCGGCAAAAAGTGCCGCGACGTCCACGGTAAAACCAGCGAGCATCGCAGACGCTGCTTGTCCGCCGCCAGTAAATTCACCGTGGACCACGTATTTCTCGCTCTCCAATCGATGGACGATCACAACCTTGCGCTCAGGATCGATGATCCAATACTCGGCAATCTTCGCCTCGGCATGGTCAGCCAGCTTCACTTGGTGATCGCGCACATGATCCTTCGGATCATCGCTGACAACTTCCATCAACAAGTCCCCGCTATCCCACACGCGATTGTGACGGGCATGAAAACGGTCCTTATGCAAAAAAATGATGTCTGGCAGGCGAACCTACCGCGGACGAATCCTAAGCCGAATCCCGTTTGAGTAAACCTCGCCAAGCTTTCTCTGGTCGACGAAGAAGTACAACGCAAGAAACAAGAATCGGACAATCGCTTCGTGGACTTCCGTCGGCACGGGCAAGAACTCTAGTCGACCATCGGTGAATTCGATGCGCCGGTGGGTGCCGTCTGTCAAATCGAGATAAGCCGCTTCTGACCATTCGCCCTGCTCTGGAAAGAGCGTCGCTACTTCCCAAGCATAGTCGGCGTCAGCGGATTGTGAGGACGGAGTGATTGACATGACGAGTATTTTCGAGCGCTAGCTTCCTGCGCCTATTATAGCAAACTTCCGTTTCTGCCCGCTGCCCCCGGATTATTGTCGTCTCAAAACCCCACATGCCAAATCTCCAGCCCGCCTTCATGATCGAGAAACTGCTTTAAACCCGGCAGCTCCTTGATCGCCGCCTTCACGTCGCCGGCCTTCTTGCTGTCTTTGACTGGCTGGATATCGAAGGCGTCGCCAGTGAGGTGCCTCGAAATCTCCCCAGCCTTCGGCCCCAGCGAATTGAGCGTTTCCAACAACCCGGCGGCGATCGCCTTCTCGGTCCTCGCTTCCGGGTGATCATCCACCCACTTTTGGCAAGCCTTGCTCGCGTCGTTCGCTTTGTATGTGTTCTTGATCCAATCCCGTTTTTTTACGACGTTGCCCGCCATCGCTTTCGCCTGCTCCGCCAACTCGCGCCGGCCGCTTGTGAACACGATGTCCGGAAACTCCCTTTGAAGCTGCTCGGCCGCCTTCTTCGCCGTCTCTGATAATTTCAGCGACTCGATGCTTCGCGGCTTGCTGGCCGCGCTCTTTCGCCGCGCCGCGGTGCAGACATCGCTGGTCGCTAAACTCACCATCAAGGCAATCAAAACAACTCGCATCGCTTCTCGCATTTTTCGGAGACGGATTCTGACGGTAGTGAACTAACTTGCTCGCACTTGTAATGATAGTCGCCCGTCCGCATTTGCCCGCGCTTTCTTACGCGAAACAAAAACAAGCGTCTAACCGACGAGCCCGCTGCCGCTTATATTGGGAGCCATGAAGGAATCGAATTCAAGCCCGACGGCGAGGTTTTCAGAACCCACCGGTCCGGGGCCACTCGCACTTTCGGCCCGCAAATACGCCTGGCGATACGTCGGAAATATCGCCTTTTGGATCCAGCGCCTCACCGGCATCGCACTCGTCGGATATCTCATCCTGCATGTCCACACAATCCACAAATTACAAGATCCGAAAAGCTTCGCCGAGTCCCTCAAAACCTTCAGCACACCGCCGTTCAAACTTGCCGAAATCGGCCTCTTGGCTACGGTTATCCTCCATGCCCTTAACGGCATTCGCCTCACCATGGTCGACATGGGCGTTCAACTTACCCGCCAGCGCCAATGGTTCTGGTATTTCGCCATCGGCGCCGGCGCGGTCCTGTTCCTCGCCGGTGCAATCCCCATGTTCATTTACGGCATTCTCCAACACTCCTGACTAAAACCAGAAAGTTCCTCGCAGAGGCGCGGAGACCGCAGAGGCTTTGATTCGATTCCCTGAATTCCCCTGCGACTCTGCGAGAAGCTTCCTAATTAATAGTTTAAGTACGCATGTCCGCACGCGCAATTAACTGGTTCCTGCAACGCGTCACCGGTGCCGCTCTGCTGGTGCTGCTCATCATGCACTTTTGGGTCGAGCACTTCGCCGCCGAAGTGCGCACCCCCGCCGGCCTCACATTCGAAGTCATCCAACAACGGTTTTTCCACAACCCGTGGTTTGTCGCTATCGATATCACGTTCCTTTTCATCGCCCTTTACCACGGCCTCAACGGCATCCGCAATATCTGTCTCGATTACACCTGGGGCACGCGCTTCCGCACGCCGATCACGATCATAATCGTGCTCGTCGGCATCGTCGTTGCCTGGTGGGGTGTGACGGCGTTCTCCGGAAACCCGAACCTTGTACCGCCGGAGGCCCGTCTTGCTGCCGCTCGATGAAATCTCCTGCGACGTCCTCATCCTCGGTGCCGGCGGCGCCGGCATGCTCGCTGCGCTGCACGTTACAAACGCTAATCCAAAGACCCGCATCGTGATCGCCGTGAAAGGCCTCATCGGCCAATCCGGTTGCACGCGCATGGTCCAAGGCGGCTACAACTGCGTTCTCAACTCCGCCGATTCCTTCGACAAGCACTTCGACGACACGATCAAGGGCGGCCAATTCCTCAATAACCAGGAACTCGCCTGGGCACTCGTCCACGATTCGCCCGACCGCATCATCGAGCTCGAAAACTGCGTCGGGTGCCTCTTCGATCGCAATGCAGACGGCACGATCCACCAAAAGCCGTTCGCCGGCCAAAGCTTCGACCGCACGGTGCACAAAGGCGATCTCACCGGCATCGAGATTATGTCGAACCTCCGCGACTGGGTCTTCGAGCAGCCCAACGTCACCATCCTCGAAGAAACCCGCGGCCTCGATTTCCTCACCGCTGGCTCGCGCGTCGTCGGCGCACTGCTGCTGGACAACCGCCGGGGCCGCTTCATCGCCGCCACCGCCAAAGCCACGCTCTCCGCCACGGGTGCGGGCGCTACGATGTACCACATCAGCTCCCCGTCGCTCGAAAAAGCCGCCGACGGACAGGCCATGGCCGCTCGCCTCGGCGCCGAGTTCATTGACATGGAAATGATGCAGTTCCATCCGACCGGCATCCTTGCCGGCGACTCGATCGCCACGGGCGGACTCTTGGAAGAAGGCCTCCGCGGCGCCGGCGCTCATCTTTACAACGCGCTCGGCGAGCGCTACATGGAACGCTACTCGCCCGATAAACTCGAACGCGCCACGCGCGATGTCGTCAGCCGCAGCGGCTACATGGAAATCATGGCCGGCCGCGGTACACCCAGTGGCGGTGTTCTCATCGACGCCACCCACATCAAAGACGTCGCCAAACATTTCGCCGGCATGGTCGACCGCTGCCGCGAATACGGCTTCGACCTCGTGAACGACCGCGTCGAAGTCAGCCCCAGCAGTCACTACCACATGGGAGGCATCCGCATCGACGTCAACTGCCACACGACGATCGAAGGTCTCTTCGCCGCCGGCGAAGACGCCGGCGGCGTCCACGGCGCGAACCGCCTCGGAGGCAACGGCGTGGCCGATTCCATCGTCTTCGGCGCCCGCGCCGGCGACACCATGGCCGACTACATTTCTAACCCGGCGTCCGACGGACTGGTCGCTTCAGCGACCAGTTCCTCATCCACCCAAGTCGCCGAACTCTGCACCCGCTGGCTCGCCCCCCTCGAACGCACCACTGGCGAAAACCCTTTCCAACTCCGCGACCGCCTGGAACGCGTCATGTGGACCAAAGTCGGTGTCGTCCGCAATGGCCCCGACATGCACTCCGCCCTTCCCGAAATCCAAGAAATCCGCCAGCGCATCCAACAAGCAACTGGTTCTGGATTGCTCCTCTCCCTTCGACGGGGAGGGGCCGGGGGCGGGGTGAACGCCTCTGCGTCTCCCATCTACAACGCCCCGTGGAACGAAACGATCAACACGCAAAATCTCAGCTTCATCGCCGAGATGCTCACCCGCAGCGCGCTCGCCCGAGAAGAATCCCGCGGCGCTCACTACCGCAGCGACTTCCCTATGCAAAAACTCGAGTGGCTAAAAAACATTCGCATGCGGCCACGCGAGGACGGCAGCTTCGAAACCACTACAACGCCCGTCGAGTTCACCCGCCTGACGCCGGCAGAACTCAAAGAGCACCGCCAGCGCGCCGGCCTGAAAACGCTGCCCGCTATCGATGACGAGTAATCGCGTCTCGGAGGGACGCGGCCACGTGTGCGAGTCTCTCCGAGACTCGCACCAGAACGGCCGCCTAGCGACTTCTGCGTCGCGCGACCAACCCTGCTATCCCGATCAACAACAAACTTGCGCTCGCCGGCTCGGGCACAAGTACCGTGAGAATCCCTGTCCCCGAAAACACTTGATCATTCTTAAAGGTAGCGGCGCTCGATGTACTGCCGTATGTGCCGGGGCCTAACGTCGAGCCATTTATGAGGAGCTTGTAAACGGTCTCGTTAATACCGGCGCCCAGATCAACTGTTCCTGCTCCAGCCACCAATGCGGCGCCAAAACCGCTCGTTCCAAAACTCGGGTTCGAAATGGAAAGTGTTGCGGTGTCGGCGATCGCATTCGAAACGCCGGTCTGAATTTGCAGCTCCGATCCGCCGACCCCAGCCTCAACAAAAATGTCCCCCGCCCCGACCTTCGCCGCGGCTCCGAACAGGGTCAGGAGCCCATTTGCAATCGTGGTCCCGCCGGCATAAATGTTGTTACCCGAAAGCTGCAACGCCCCCGCGCCATCCTTAACCAGCCCGCCATTCAAGATGTTCGATGAAATCGTAACATCGATCGCCGGCGCGCCATCCGCGATCGTAAGCGTGCGAATTCCAGCACTTAAATCCACGACGCCCGTCTCGCCGCCGCGGCTTGTCGCAGATTGAATGGTCGCCGTGCCCGTACCGCCCAGCGTAGTCGGCCCCAACGTGACATTCCCGCCAATGACCAGCTTCCCCGCGGTGCTCCCAGCCACCGAACCGAGTGTGAGGTTGTGAAAGGTCACCGCCCCGCCATTCAAATTGAACTGCCCGCCACCCGCGTCGATCTGGGTGCTGTGAGCACTATACGCCGCGCTATTCGAGAGCGTGACGACGGCGTTGAATTCCGCAGGTAGATCAAACTCGCCGCCTGAACCGGGTATATACCCGATGCTCAGCGATCCGCCCGTAATGTTGAGTGTTTGCTGCGTATATAGTTTGCGAATACTCTGTGCCCCACTGCTGAGCGTCACCGTTCCGCCCGCAGGGTTTTGCAGCTTCACCCAATCCAAGCTGTTCGGCAGGCGCGAGGCCGGTCCCGTCGCCGCCGTGCCGCCGCCCGGGTTGTTGCTGTTCCAATTTGCGATCGTCTGCCACGTTCCGCTTCCGGAGTTCGTCCACAGCGCCGGCACCAAAAAATCTTTGACGAATTCGATATTGCCATTCGCCGCGTTGTAGTCGACCGTGAACCCGTTCGGAGCGCCGCTCCCGTTTTGCCAAAACACCCAAGGTTTGGTGGAAGGATCAACGCTTGCCGCCCGCGTCGTGAAATTTGGGTCCCACACTCCGTACGGATCGGGATAAGTCGGTAGCGCCGGTTGCGGCTGCCCCGTTGCCAGGCTCGCGCTCCCCGGCCGCGCGAGCCATTGATAGGTCAGCGGCCCCGAATGCGGTGAACTCGACGTGTTCGAAAACGCGAGCGCGGCCGTCACCTCGTCATTGTTGTACGAGCTATTCGTATACACCATCGGGTAGACGCCGGTCGCGGCATGAATTGTGTTGACATAGTCGAGGCACCACTGCGTCAGCGCCGCGGTCGACAAATCGTTGCCCGACTCCAAATCCAACACTGGCAACAAATACCCAGGCTTCATATACATGCCGGCCTTCGAAATATAGTTGGTCGCCTCGGCCGTGCCCGTCGTCGTATCCGGCGTGACATAGTGATAAGACCCAACCAGTAAGCCCGCGGTCGTAGCTCGCGAAATGTTGGTATAAAACTGAGTGTCCGCCGCGCTGCTATTCCCAAACAGCGCGCGGACGACAGCGAATTTGTACGCCACGCCGTCACCGTCCGCATCATTGAACGCATTGTTCCACGCCGCCTGGCTCGGCGCGCTGGCGTTCGCAACGTCCGCCGTATCGACGCCAAACACCCGCTGTGCCCAGGCAGGGGCCGCGAAAAAAACAAGAACCAACGCTGCCGCGGCGGTCCACACCGGACCGATCTTGGCGTGCTTCTGCCGACGAACTACGTAGTTGAATGTCATTAAATTCGATCGTTGTTAAGGGCGTCATAAATCGCCGGCAACCCGTTCGTCGCCGTGAAACATATCTCGAATGCGCACAAATCGTTCGCGGCGCAAAGCGCAGCTAAAGCGCGGGCAGATTAAGAGTTTCGCGAGCGGATTGCCCACGAGCCCGATCCGAGAGATGTTCGGATTAGCGACGCCTCAAAGAAATGCGCAATATAAATCCAGCCAACGCACCACTTAATATGCGCGATTGACCTCCGCTTGTCACCAAAAAACTGCGGGAACCCCAATTTTCTTGGATGAGTTCCCCCTCCCGCCCCCCGACCGGCCGCGTCAACAGCGTCGTATGTCGTACACGCGTGCGCGGTGACGCGAGGCCACGTCGCCACGGCTTACGGCGCGTTTTGACCCAGGCCGAAGCGTTCGATTTGGTTTGCCATGCTCGTACCCAGTGACACCAAGCCAAATAACCGCTGGAACGGTTGGGTGTACTTGAACACTTCGTTGGTGAATTTGACATACGGGTCTTCGGCAATAAACACTCGATCTCGCGGCATCAGCTGATAGTTCGTCGCAGTCGAGCCCCCCATGGTGATCTCTTCCCAATTGACCGGCATAATTTGTTCGCCGCCAATCCCGTTCGGTGCGGGCCGGGCGATGTAAACGCGCTTCGACGACAGTTGCGATAACCCGCCGATCTGCGCGATCGCATCAAGAACGGTTTCATTACCGGTAATCGGGAACGACACGACGTCATCGCCGTTCCCGGCGCCTTGCGTAATGACGTAGTACGACGTGCTGTTATAAGCAAACACGTCCACCGTGATCTGCGGTGAGGCGAGGTAGTTTGATAGTTGCTTTTCAACAGCCTCGCGCACCTGGTCCAAAGTTAAACCAGCAACATAGACCGAGCCGTACGTCGATAGATTTATGCGGCCGTCGGGTCCGACCAGATGTTCACCCGATATTTGCTGCGCGCCGGATGCCGCCGCTAGCGATACCGACACAATTGGCCCATCTATCAGTTGCGATAGATACCTGCGAATCTCCGCTTGCGCTTCATCCACCGAGAGACCGACCACTTTGACGCGTCCGTACGACGGTCCCAAATCGACGGTGCCTTCCGGATCAATGAAGTAAGCATCTGCAATCGGCTGGTCTGAAAAGGCATTCGCAACTCGAACCAGGATCGTGTCATACGGCTCGAGCTTGTGCGGCGACTTCGGAACGATCTTCACCGCCTGGATAAACAAAATATCTGGCGGCGCAACCGTATAAGTCGGCAACGACACCATCTCCAGCTCGCGCGGAACTTGGCTATTCGGCGAAGGCTCGGGAGGCGTAATCGGGTACGGCTCACGAGGCTCCAAGAACGCCGTGCAGCCGCCCGCAACGGCAATTAGCAAAGAAGCCAGAACTGCGTTCAAAAGGCGCGGCGGCCGGCGAAATATCATCAGTGGTTCATCGCATGCTGGCACGGGCGACTCGAATCGCTAGCATTCTGTTAAATCCGCCATCCGTTACATAACCGTGTGGCTTCCCTCATCGGATGAATCCAACTTCAACTTTTGTTTAAATGGACGGTATCTGATATTCTTTGCTGTTCTTCTCCAGTTTGCTTAGCCAGGGGGAGTTGAGCAGATTGGAGAAAAATCGCGACGCCTAATTTGTAATTGGCGTTCCGTGTCGATTACCGAACCGGCGCGACATCCGAGGCAGGCATAGCACCGAAGGAGCCACTATGATCGTTTCCGCAGGTGCCGCCGCTGCTGCCGCAGCAGCCCAACTCCAAGCTCTCTACGAAGAGGAAGAACGCTTGACCAACTACTCTGCCGACGACCTTTCGCAAGGCTGGGAATTCAAAATCCTCCGCGCCAACACCCGCGCGTTCCGTAAGCCCGAGGTATTCCAACAGGTCTGCGCCGAGGAAGCCGAATCCGGCTGGCAACTCGTCGAAAAGTTTGATGATTCGCGCATCCGCTTCAAACGCCCCGCCGCCGCCCGCAGCAAAATCTCTCCCACAGGAATCGACCCGTACCGCACCACCTGCGGTATCTCCCAAGGAAAACTCCTGGCGATCGTGCTGGGCTGCACCTTCGGCGGCATTGCCGTGTTCAGCGCGATCATTATCGCGGTCGTTGTAGTGGCAGCGAAGCATTAGATGCCACGGATACACCAATTGATGTCTCAACCCGAACCCGCTCTCAATCCCTCCAACACGCAGCGCCGCACGGAACGGACCATCGTGCTCATCTTGGCTGCCGTGCAGTTCACGAGCATCGTTGATTTTATGGTCGTGATGCCTCTCGGCACGCAGCTCATGCGTACCCTTCACATTGGCCCACGCGAGTTTGGCTTCATCGTTTCGTCGTACACTTTTGCCGCCGGCGCGGCCGGCCTCATCGCCTCTTCGATCGTCGATCGCTTCTCGCGCCGCGCCGCGTTTCTCACGCTCTATGCTGGTTTTCTTGTCGGAACTTTTTTATGCGCCCTCGCGCCAACTTACGCCACGCTGCTTGCCGCTCGCGTCATCACCGGCGCATTTGGTGGGATTCTCGGTGGCATGTCGATGGCCATCATCGGCGACGAATTCCCCGAGGAGCGACGCGGCCAGGCGACTGGCATCATGATGTCCGGCTTCGCTCTCGCATCGGTCGCCGGCGTACCGGCCGGCCTCTCGCTGGGCACCGCGTATGGCTGGCACGTGCCGTTTGTGTGCCTCGTCGTCCTGGGCAGTCCAATCCTCGTCGTGTCGGCACTTAACATGCCGCGCTTGGACAGCCACCTCGGCAAAGCGCACACGCATCCACTTCGTTCACTCGCCGATACGTTCTCCGAACCCAATCATTTGAACGCATTCGCGCTCATCATCTCGCTCATGATCGGCGCGTTTGCCGTGATTCCGTACATTAGCGATTACTTGCTCGCGAACGTCGGCGTGCCCGAAAAACAATTGCCGTTTGTCTTCATCGCCGGCGGCGCTTTCACCCTGATTGCCGCCCCCCTCGCCGGGAAAATCGCCGACCGCCGCGGCAAACTTTTCGTCTACCGCGCCATCATTCCCATCTCGGCGATCTTGCTCATCGTCGTTACCCATTTGCCGCCCGTGGCGACCGCCGTCGCAGTCTTAATCGTCGCCACGCTGATGGTTAGCAACGCGTGCCGCATGGTTGTCGCGATGGCCATGGTCACCGGCAGCGTCCGCCGCGATCGTCGCGGCAGCTTCATGAGCGCGAACGCCTCGGTCCAGCACTTCTCGACCGGCATCGGCGCGTGCTTCGGCGGCTTCATCATCCAGAAGTTGCCCGACTTGAGGTTAGTAAACTTCGGCATCGTCGGCTGGATCGCCGTCGCGGTCACTTTAACCAGCCTCTGGTTCGCCGGCCGAGTAAAAATCGTCGACGATTCTGCGGCGGAACCCGAAAGTCTCGCAGCCGCCGCCGAAGCCAACTGCGATCTCGGCGAACCCCTCGTAGGCGCCTAATTCGTGCCCGTCCCATTGTCACAAGACGTTTCCGCCAGCCCAGCTAATTCTTGTTGACAAGTCGTACAAACGTACGATAAAGTACTCGTACAACTGTACGAGGAGCGACGATGGCCAAGAAGACATCTCCCCCAGTCAGCCCCGCCGAGAGCGAAGTCCTCCGCCTCGTGTGGCAGCTTGAATCCGCAACCGTCCAAGACATCTGCGACGCGCTTCCGAAGGATCGCTCAGTTACCTACGCCACGGTGCAAACGCTGTTGCGTCGCCTCGAGAAAAAAGGCTACATCGAGCACCTGGTGCAAGGCAAAGCGCACGTCTTCTCGGCGGCAATCAAGCAGGACGAAGTGATTAAACGGACCGTCGGAGATTTCGTCGACCGACTATTCGGCGGCGACCCATTGCCGCTGCTCTTACACCTTGCCGATCACAGTAAATTGCGCGCCGACGACATCGAACGGCTGAAAAAACTTGTTAAGAAACAGGGTAAATAGCAATTAGCACGAGGGCATAGCATGGAGTCGATCTCACACGCGATTGCGGATTATCTCGTCCAGCAAAGCTGCCAGCTCACGGGGTTGTTTGTTCTAGTTCTGTTCTTAAGTTGGGCTCTGCGAAATAGCAGCGCCCACTGGCGCTACCTGCTCTGGCTCGTCGTCGTCACCAAATGCATCGTGCCGCCGGTATTCAACCTTTCCTTCGCGGTACTCCCTCCGAATGCCGAATCGAAGACGAACCGTCACACAGCATATGCTGCGACGGCAGCCGGTAACGCGGCAACGCAAGCGCTGCCCAATGCTCTGAGTCCTGTTGCATCAACAGAACCTGCCCGCCCAGCTCCGTTCATCGCGACTCCGCTCCCGAGCGCGTCGAATTCTGCGGACTCGACTCATATCACGTTACGCGCGTGGCTGATGACGCTATGGCTGGCAACAGTCATCGTTACGCTAGCTTCCATCGGTACCAAAGCATGGAAGACCCATCGGCGTCTTCGGCAAGCGCGAATGCCGGCGGACCACGATACGTGCGCTTTAGTCGCTGCACTCGCCAAACGACTCGGAATGCGTCGTATACCAACGATCTACCTGGCCAATTCCGTGGCGCAACCCTTCGTATGGGGTTGGGGGCGCGGCAGTATTTACATGCCGCAGCATTTCGTAAACGGCGTCTCGGTGGAGCAACGCGACGCAATCCTGACCCACGAGTTAGCCCACGTTTCTCGTTGGGACGCCGCGGCAAACAACATTCAACTCTTCGCTCAAGCCATTTTCTTCTTTCACCCACTCGTTTGGTGGGCCAACAAAAAAATCCGGCAAGAGCGCGAGAAATGTTGCGACGAAATCGTTCTTGCGGACACCAAGACGAGCACCCGGCTCTATTGCGAAGCGATCGTCGAAATGCTCACGATGGAATTCGAAGCCCGGCACGCTTCACCCGGGCTGGCCGTCACCGGCTCGACGAAGAATATCGAAGACCGGATCGTCTCTATTCTTACCCCCGGCCGAAGCTTCCGCCGCCGGCCAACCAGAGCGGCCATTGTCACGACGATCCTCGTCGCGGCGTTCGTGCTGCCCACCGCGCTCGTCTTAACAACCCACGCGGAACCCGCGGCTACTGTCGCACCAAATTCCGACGCGTCGAATACGACTACACCAACCGCAACCGCGTCAAACAAGAACGCATGGGCACCCGGCCAGGTCATCGACGTCCGCGTAATCAACGCCCAAACGAAGGAACCCATTCCCGGCGTAACGCTCGAATTGCAAAACATGGGCCCTGGCATCAATTTCGGTGATGTGAAAAAGTCGACCACCGACGCCGACGGACATTCGCTTGTGAAGCTTTGCGATTTGCCACCCACCGCGGTCCGCATCTACCCAAGCAAGCCAGGCTTCGTCCCGCTCCGAGTTTATTGGGAGGGCCAGCCGTCCCCCGCAATGCCGAAATCGATCACGATCCCGCTCGAACCTGGCAAGGCATTCGGCGGTACCGTTCGTAACGAAGCGGGCGAACCGATACCCGATGTCCTCGTCTCGATCGACTATTGGGCAACCGGCTCCGGCAAGAACCCTCACATTCGCGATAACATCAACCACAAAACCAAAACCGATAAAGACGGCCATTGGCAAGTCGACATCATGCCAGCCACGATCGAAACGAAAGAACTGCACATCTATCTAACTCATCCCAACTATATCAGCGACCATTTGAAACGAGGCTTTGGCCCAATTCCGATCACCGAACAGCCCCCGCTCGAAAAACTGTTCGACCGAACGGCTGAGATGGTGATGAAAAAGGGAGAGACCCTATCAGGCCGCGTGACCGCCTCCGA
>DATBAY010000181.1:0-3399 GCA_036271295.1 Lacipirellulaceae bacterium
TCAAAGTCGGTTAACCACGCAATAATGACGTACACTGGCACCGAACTTGCTAACAGTACCAGCATGCAATACCACGCCTTAGCCGTCGATTATGACGGCACACTCGCCTCCGACGGTGTCGTCCAACCGGATACCGTCGCCGCACTCGAGCGGTTTCGACGCTCCGGCCGCCGTTTGATACTGGTCACCGGCCGAATCATCGAACAACTCACGCACGTTTTTCCTCAGCTAGCGTTATGCGACCTGGTGGTCGCCGATAACGGCGGGCTTCTTTACGACCCGAGCACTGGAGAAAAGCAGAAGCTTGCCGTGCCGCCGCCACGCGAGTTCATCGAGGAGCTCGCCCGCCGCGGCGTACCGCAACTTGAAATCGGCGACATCATCGTGGCCACCTGGGAGCCACATGAAACGACCGTGCTGGAAGTTATTCGCGACCTCGGGCTGGAACTCCAAATCATTTTCAACAAGGGCGCGGTGATGATCTTGCCCTCCGGTGTGAATAAGGCGACCGGATTGCGCGCCGCGTTGAACCGGCTTGGTCTTTCCCATCTGAACGTCGTCGGTGTCGGCGATGCAGAAAATGACGAGGCGTTCCTCAAGCTTTGCGATATTTCCGCCGCCGTCGACAATGCGCTCGACGTCGTTAAAAAGCAGGTCAGCATCGTCACGCGCGGCTCCCGCGGCGCAGGTGTTGTCGAAATCATCGATCAGCTTCTGGCCGATGACTTCGAGGCGTTTTGCGCGCAGCGCAAGCAGCAGGCACATACAAATCCGACAGCCGTCGCAGCGAAATAACTTCTTACGTTTGCCAAATTTTATACGTTTATCGTGAAAAACCCCTGCGGAACAGCTGCGCCGCAGGGTGGATCGTATAACTGTCTCTATCTTGATTGGTTTAGTTTGCTGGCTCTGCTGGAACCGCTGGCGGAGCTGGCGGCGTCGGCGGAACGGGTGTCACCGGCGTCACGATCTTCAGCGTCTTATCGCCGTTCTTGATGATTACGGTGTGCGGATCATTCGCACCTGGGAACCGCTTCATCTTCTGTTCGATCACTTGAGCTAAGCCATTTTCCAGACCGATTTTGGTAGCGGTCGACGTCAGGGTCTTCACATTCTCCGGCGAGATGTCGCAGACGACATTCGCAATGACGACGTTGTCCCCATCCGTTGCGGTGACAAAGATCCCTTGGATGGAACCGCCGTTCCGCACCGCCGAAACTCGCACGATGTTTTCGTCGTCGTGAACACGGGCAAGTGTTTCCCACTTGTCGGCGTGCAACTGATCATCGAATGGCTTAAAGAGCTTTTCGGCGCCGCCCTTATCCTCAGGCAGGCTTTCGTAAACGCGGACTCGCACTTCTCGCACGACGTTTCCGGCGAGCTGCAGAATTTTCCGAGCTGCTTCCAGTTGATCGGCGGCCAGCCGCGCACCCTTCGCCCCGTCGGAGCCGCCCGCCGATTTCACCAACGACTCGGCCACGCCAGTTAACGCGGCATCGCCAATGCCGAACAAGCTTTTGAACATGTCTTGGCTAAGATCGATTTCGACATTGGCCTCTGGCAGCCGGGCCGCGTCAAAGTCGATCCGGCCGACTGTCGCCGGGCTATCCGCCGCTTGGGCGTGCGAAATGATTGCGAGAAATACCGTCGCCGCAGCCAGCATGAAATTGCTGCTTCCGCCGCGAACCAAATGAGAGCAATACTTGACCATAGTGCCGACCTCCTTCGACCAAAGTAATGGGACCCTATGCCGAATAGCTGGTATTCGCCTTCCGGTCGCCATTCTTGGCCGACAACGGAGTTATTTTCCGCCGGCATGTAATTGCTGCGTGAGCTTCTTCACGAGCTCCGCGTTTTCCGGCCGATCGGCGATGTTGACCTTTTCCAGCGGGTCATTTTTCTCATCGTACAACTCATATACACGCAGCTCCGACTTCGGACCACTCCACTCGACGAATCGGTACTGGTCGGTCCGCATCGCCCGGCCGAAACCGGTTCCCATATCCGGTAGCGGCTTGTGATAAGTGGTAAAGGCCGCGTCCTTCCATTTCATATCTGGTTGATTTACCAGCGGCACGAAGCTTGTGCCTTGCAGCGTTGCTGGCGCTTGCAGACCGCAAAGCTCGACCAGCGTTGGATACATATCCACTAGTTCAACGAGCGCATCGGTTTTCGCGCCCGTGTGCTGTTGGCCCGGCACACTTATCATCAACGGCACCCGCGCTGCCACTTCCCAATTGGTGCGTTTGTTCCACGTGCCGTGCTCGCCCAGTTGATAGCCGTGATCGCCCCAGAGAATCACCACGGTGTTTTTCCGCAGTCCTAAACGATCGAGCTCAGCGAGAACCTTTCCGACTTGGGCATCGGTGTAACTGATGCAAGCGAAGTAGCTGTGACGTCCCGCACGCTGAATATCCTCTGGAATCGGACCTTCTTTCGGCACGCCCTTGTAGCTGCGGAACTCGCCCGCTTCGTTGCTGGCGAATGCAGGTGCGCCGGCCGGCAACTCTTGATATTCTGCCAGGCTGATCTCCGCGTCCTTGTACATATCCCAGTACTTCTTGGGCGCGACCCACGGCATGTGAGGCTTGTGAAAACCGACCGCCAGGAAAAACGGCTTGTCCTTGATTTGGTCCATAACTTGAATCGCTTTGTCGGCAATCTCGCCGTCGAGCAGCTTGTTATCGGCGACGTCCGGCGACTCGTACGGCAGCATATCGGCCCGTGGCTCGAACGGCTCCGCGCTAACGCTCCGCTTGCCAGATTTCGTGCGGCCACCGTTCGCATCCGCTTCGCCTTTAGGATGCACGACCCCGTTGGCGTCCGGCTCGTAATCCTCACCCGGCGCTAGCGTCGGCTTCGCCGGCTTCTTCTCCTTCGCACGCGGATGATCGTCCTTCGGCGACTGCCAGTCATGCGTGCTCCACGAAATATCGTCGTCGTGATTCCCGTTGGTCACATGAAAAATCTTCCCAACACTCCGCGCTTCGTACCCACTGTTCTTGAACAACTGCGGCAGCGTAACGACGTCGGGTTGATGCGTGCGGACAAAAGTTTTCAAGTCGTAAACTTTAATCGTCTCGGGCCGCTCACCTGTTAGCAGTGACGACCGCGACGGATTGCACAACGCAAATTGGCAGTACGCGCGATTGAACTGCAGACCCTCTTTGGCCAGTGCGTCGATGTTTGGCGATTTGATTTGCGAAAAACCATAACAACCGAGCTCCGGGCGCAGGTCGTCGATCGCGATGAACAGCACATTCAGTTTTGGCTCCGCGGCGCGAGTCGGCGTTCGGCCGATTAACGCAGTCGCGGTCATGACGAGCGCGAGAACAAGTACTTTGGAAAACGCAAGACGCATGAGATGAACTCCGCCTAAAAAATGCTGAAGCCGATAAA
>DATBAY010000182.1:0-6796 GCA_036271295.1 Lacipirellulaceae bacterium
TGGATTTCCCAGCAAACACAAGCCGGCGCCTGGGGCCTGTCGGCCGCCACGCTCATGGGAATGGTCCTCACCGCCGTGGTCGACTTCCGCAAACTTCACGACTCCCACCACCCAGCTGCCCGCCAGCACTAACCATCGAAGTAGCCAAAGCTAATTCCCTTTTCGTACCCTTCGTGCCTTTCGTGGTGAATACCGATGCTGGCAGCCAGCATCAGTTCGCTCCCACGCCTCGTTAAACTTTCGCCATACCTCCGGCGCGCGACCAACCGATCGGCAAAATCGGAAAAAAACTCCCTTTCGGCACGACCGGAAGCCGAAACTACCAATCGAGCAGTTTCGTTCAAGGCGCGGGGCCTGTTAACTCTCCGCCGCCCGGTTGTGCTCTTCACTTGCTCGCTCCGCCGCGGTGTGAGTCAAGTTCTTGTCCAAGGGGGAAAACAATGCGTAAAGTCGTGTATCTTGCCGTGGTGGCGGCAACTCTGCTGCCAACTCTGGCGGCGTCCGCCGAGACACCCGCCGAAAAGCGAGTGGCCCAACAAATCGGAAGCCACCTTAAGCAGAGTGGCCAGTTGCAAAATTATCGCGTCGGCGTCAAATACCACGACGGCGTCGCAATCCTCGCTGGAACCGTATCCAGCCCGGAACAGCGCGATATCGCGTTGCATCTCGCCCAGCAATGCGAGGGCGTCAAGCAAGTCGTCTGCAAGCTGGAATGCCCGACCGATCATGCAATTCAATCGTCGAACTTCGGTAACGAGCCCATCGCGGCTCAACATGAAGGCGGCAACATCAATAACTTGAATGCCGCTTCCTACGAAGAGCCGCAAAACGACGCCTCGAGCCCGATGCTTCCACCGGATCCTGCTATCAGCCAACAAGCGATGCAGCCAATGGCGCTGGCCCAACAAACCCCGCGGATTGCCGCTCAACCTGCCCGCCGCAGCAACATGCCGGTTCCTTATCAACGGATGCCCGGCACGCTTGGTATGCAAAACATGGGACCTCCGCGCCAACCTGGCCCGAACGGAGTCTGCCAGGCTAGCTGCAATTGCAACGCTGGCGGTCCTGGTCCTGGTGCTGGAATGATGATGGGTGGCGGCGAAGGCGGCGGCGCTCCTGCCGGCTTCGTACCGGGAGGCTCCGGCCGCGGTCCGAGCTACGATCAGCCCCAAATGCCTGGTTACGCTTGGCCAAGCTACGCCTCGTATCCTAACTACGCTGCGTTGTCCTATCCGCAACAATATTCGCCAAGTGCCTGGCCTTACATCGGTCCGTTCTATCCGTACCCGCAAGTGCCGCTGGCATGGCGTAAGGTATCGCTGGAATGGGACGACGGTTGGTGGTTCCTCGACTTCAGCTCGCACAACTCCAGCCACTAACCGGCTACCGAACTGCAGAAAAATAGCCGGCGAGCCACGCTCGCCGGGAACTCACGCCAACCTCTGTCGCGACCACCTCGCGACAGAGGTTTTTTCATGCGCGCATGCATCGACAGCAACCAGCCGGCCAACTTTTCACCCGCATAACCGGAAAAACCCGCAAGTTTTATCCAGCCTATCTCGATAATTACGGCTAGCGGTCGTTGGGCATGTTTCTAACGACGCCGTTCGCGCCGAATCGCATGACGCCGTTCGCCGCGAGCAACGAACATCCTCGTCTGCTGCAAAAGGGATTCGCGATGGCAAGGATCAAGACCACCGCACTGGCAATCGTGCTGGTAACTTGTTCTCTGACAACCACCGGTTGCTTCTGGGGATTCACGACCGGCGGCCCGAGCTTGGGCATGCTCTCCGTGCCGATTCCAGTAAGCCCCTACTTCCAGAAGACGAAGGAAGACAAGTACTGGGAACATGAACGGTACGACCGCGTGCCGATCTTGGGCCCGATCACCTCCGGTGGTGCCCCGGTCGCTCTTGATCCGCCCAGCGACGATGAAGTTATGCGGGCTCTCGAAAAGGTCCACCCCGTCCAAAGCGGTGTACCCTTGTTGTGGGAACGAAACCGCAATCACGTGCGAGTCGTAAAGTGCAAGATCGCCGACTACGTCGATCCGCCACGCGTGTATCCGCTCGTCGGACCTGCCCAACAGCATCATGCTCACTACAAGTGCACGATCTACTACGAAGACGTTCGCCGCATCGGCTGGCCGGTGCCACACACGATTCGCGACGAAGAAGCCGAAGAAGTGATCTACATCGACCATAACCACTTGCACATGGTCGGCAATGTCGACACCGGCTGCGACGCGAAGTTCTAAACCGCTTCGTCGTAATCGGCATCAAAACACACACAAGGAGACAAGGAGAGGGGGAGTCAAGGAGGTCCGGTGTATTTCGCCAGTCTCCTTGCCTCCTTTACTCCCTGTCTCCTTGTGCTGTTGACAGGGAAATTGGCGTCGCATGCTGAACGTTCTCACGATCTTCGCCACAGCGCCGCCCACAGCGGGGCAAATCTCAACGCGCAGCCTGTTCGACATGCTGCTCGCCGGCGGCCCGCTGATCATCCCGATCTTGCTCGCATCATTCCTGATGCTATTGATCGTGTTTGAACGAGTCATCAGCCTCCGACGCGGCAAAGTCGTTCCGCGCCTCTTCATCGAACGCTTCCTGCTCCAAGTCCGCGAAGGCGCCTTGGATCGGTCGGAAGCCCTCGAGCGTTGCGAGGACGAATCAAGTCACATCGCGCGGGTGTTCGCGGCTGGTGTCCGCAAATGGGGCAAGCCGGCCGTCGAAGTCGAACAAGCCGTGCTCGACGAAGGCGAGCGCACCGCGAACGTGCTGCGCCGCTACCTGCGCGTTCTGAATGGCGTATCCACCATCTCGCCGCTACTCGGTTTGCTCGGGACGGTGTGGGGGATGATCCAAGCTTTCAACGTCATCGCCAGTAGCCCCGCCACGGGTCGTGCCGAAACGCTCGCCGGCGGCATCAGCGTCGCCTTGATCACAACAGCAACCGGCCTACTCGTCGCGATTCCAGCTCTCGTCTTTTATCTGTTTTTCGTCGGCCGCGTCGACGGCCTGATCATGGAAGTCGACCGCTATGGCCAGGAACTCGTCAACCTTATCTCGAATGAAGGCCTCGAAGATCTCAAAAGCAACCGGCTCAGCATCGCTCGACGCAAGGCCGCCTAAGCTTGGGGGGCGACGAATCGAGAATCATGCCGCTAAAACTTAACCATCACGACGAGCTGCCGGCGCTCAACCTGACTTCGCTGATCGACGTGTTGTTTTTGCTCGTCATCTTCTTCATGGTCGCCACGAAGTTCGATGAGATGGACCACAACATCCAAGTTGCAGTTCCCAATGTGGCCCAAGCCGGCAGTGATCCCGCTCCGCATTTACCACTTGTCGTGACAGTTACCGCCGATGGAAAGTTCGATCTCGACGGTAAGTCTGTGACCGAATCGGAGCTGACTCAACGACTGGCTGCCGCGAAGACGCCGCTCACGAATCCCACCGTCGTGATCCATGGCGACGCCAAGTGTGCATTCCAACACGTCGCTTCCGCGCTCGGCGCTTGCCGCCAGGCCGGCATCTCCGAGCTGGGAATCACAGTGCGAATCGCGGGCGCCGGTAGCACCGACACGAAACGGTAGAGGTGCTGCATGGCCACCTTGCTGCCACTGGTCGCACGAAGCAATCTTGCCATCGTCGGCACTGTTCATTTGGCATACTGGCTTCTGTGGGCTAGTTCGCTGGGTGTCAGCGTTACGCTTGTCGTTCTCCTGTGTACGCGTTGGGGACACTCGCGACCGCTCCACAAATGCGCCGTGCTGTCCCTCATCGTACACCTCACGCTCGCATTCCTCACGATGACCGTACGCATCGTGAGCGGCGATGGCCATGGCGGCGGCAGTGGGGATGGCTTACCCGGCCAGGGGCCGCCCATCCACGTGCACATCGTTGAAGAGCCCGCGAAAACCAATTCTCAACCGGCCGTCGTGGCAGCGGAAAAAATTGCTGAAGTTGTCGCCCCGCCGCTTCTCGCGCCGCCGCCTCCAAAGCCCGAGCTGCCCGTTCCGGTTGAAGCAGCGAAAGCCGACGTCAAACCAGACCCGGCGCCGGCCGTCGAGGTGATTGCTAAGAAAAGTGAAAATGTAATCGCCGAGCCCAAAGCGGCTAAAGCCGAACCATCGCTACTTGCTCAGGCGGCCGACTCGAAATCTAGTAAACCGTCAGCAACAGCCGCGCAAGCAAGCGGTGACAAAGGGACTGCCGCCCCGATCGCGGCAGTGGCTGCACTCCCAACCCTTGCATCAACTCCTGCTGCCATGGCCGCCGTCCCGGTCGCAACAAGCACCTACGCGCTTCGCACGGCGCCGGGGCGTCTGGGCCTCATTGCCGGCCAAGGCGGCAATGCACAAACCGAAGCAGCCGTAACCGCCGCGTTGCGCTGGCTTGCCACGGCACAATCGCGCGACGGCCGATGGGATGCCGTTCAATTCGGCGCCGGACAGGAGCAAATCGTGCTCGGCCAAAACCGTGGCGGCGCAGGACGCGGAGCCGATACGGGGATTACCGCGCTCGCCCTGTTGGCCTTCCTCGGCGCCGGCAACACGCACGTTCAAGGCGTGTACCAAGACAACGTTCGCCGGGGGCTCGACTTCCTGCTTCGCTCGCAAGCCGCCGATGGAAGTATGTTCGGCGATGCGACTCTGTACGCTCAGATGTATTGCCATTCTATGGCCACGTTTGCGCTGTCCGAGTCGCAAGCCGTCACGGGCGATCGCCGCATTGGCGACGCCGTCACTAAAGCCGTGAACTTCAGCCTCGCTGCTCAAAACACCTCCACGGGCGGCTGGCGTTACCGGCCTGGTGACCCCGGCGACACCAGCCAACTCGGCTGGCAAATCATGGCTCTCACGAGCGCCCAACGGGCGGGCGTCGATATCCCCGATCAAACATGGGTGCGCGTTGAGCGATTTCTCCAATCGGTTCGTCGCGGCAACGCTGGCGGCTTAAGCAGTTATCGCCCGGATAGCCCAACGAGCACTTCGATGACTGCGGAGGCGATTTACTGTCGACTCATGCTCGGGCAACTTACGGGAGCGAATCTTTCGGACGCCGCTGCCTCGGAAGCTGCGGCCGAGCTTCTTGCTTCGCCGCCGAGCACCGACCGCATCAACCTCTACTACTGGTACTACGCGACACTCGCGTTGCACCACCGGCAGAACGCCAATGCTGGGGCCAGCGCCGCTTGGCGAACCTGGAACGATGCGATGACTTCGACGCTCACCAAGACGCAAATCAGAGACGGCGAAAACGCGGGCAGTTGGGATGCCACTTGCCTGTGGGGCGGCTACGGTGGGCGCGTGTATCAAACGGCGATGGCGGCGATGTGTTTGGAGGTCTATTATCGCTACGCGCCGGCTCCGGCACCGCGTGCTGGGGAGTGGATGGCGACGCGGCCGCAATCGACGTCAACGGCTCGCTAAGCGGCGATCCGCAGGCGAATATGTGGCGCGGGCACCGCGACCACGGTGTTCGTCTTGAGTCGCATGATGACGATATGAGTCGTTTGCTCCAGCGCTGCCGCGACCAGCTCGTCGAACGCTTTGCGCGGCCATTCGCGACTGACGAGGTGCAGCGCTTCTTCGCGAACACAGGGGAGCGCGAAGGCCCGCACATAGCCACGGAGTTCGGCGGGTGCCATGTTGTCCGCAGCCGAACCAAGTTGCAGGAGTGTATTGTCTGCACTTCGTTCGGCGATCTCGCGAGGCAAAGTTGCCCGATGCTTGCGATAGTTAAACATGACGCAATCCGTAAACTTGCCTGAACTTGACCAGGTTTCCCCAATCGCTTAATTTTTAAGCAAGTTCGCGGCCCTTATCGGTCGAAACGATTAGAACGAATATCGCAGGGCGTCGTAGCCAAGTGGCTAAGGCATCGGATTGCAAATCCGACATCGTGGGTTCGACTCCCACCGACGCCTTTTACAAAACCTCGAATTTTTAGGCAATCGGATTAGTAATCCGACACGTTACGGCGTTTTCAAAGCTAGCGGACTGGTCGCTGCCAGCAGGAGCGAGACCTGCATTCAATCCAGAGACAGGATTTTATCAGCAGGGCGGCGACCAGCCCGCGTATGCAGTTAAATCGTGCCAAATATGGAAGGGCAGCTCCGAGAGAAATTGCTTACCCATAGGCTTGACCTAATTCGAAGATCGAAATTCTCTGCCCATCCCGGGTCGTCTTCATTGCAGTCGGTTTTGACCGCTCTAGCCCATTCGCTCGCAGAAACCGGAACCGACCTCGTAACCTTGACGTTTAAACAATTTGCCAAAATGGCAAATATGCACCCGACGACGGCGAAGCATGCGCTCGAGGAACTCTCCACGCGCTACGGCGTCGTGCGCCGGATCGATGCTGGGGAAGTTTCGAGGCACGCCGAATTTAAAGATGTAATTCCCGCGCGCTCTACCGCGCGGTACGTATATTCCTTAAATGACGATCGACTGGAAATGCACGCGTCCGCAGACGAGATTCCAAAACTGCTGCCGGAGGGTATTCTACCCGGAGAGAATTGGAGCCAGATGCTTTCGCTTGTGCAGATCGGCTTCTATCCAAGCTGCGCTTTTCTCGATCGCGAGATTCCGATCAATGACTTTCTTGCTTCAATTACAGACGGGCTTGAGCGTTACGATCAAGAAATCGAAAAACTATTCGACGCCGGGCGCATAAGCGGTCGCGCGGCGGGGCAAATGAGAGGTCGACTGAAACAAGCTCGGGACGCAATAATTGAATGCGGTGCTCATTTCAATCTTGTTGCAGAAATCCAAATCTGCGATTAGCGCGGC
>DATBAY010000183.1:0-2680 GCA_036271295.1 Lacipirellulaceae bacterium
TCACCTGGTGACGATCCCCAACTCAACGCTCGTCAACGAGTCGATCGAAAACATCGATCGGCGGCGCACCATGCGACGATCGTTCACGATTGCTGTGACCTATAACATCTCGCACGAACTCTTGGTAGAAGGCGTGCAAGCGATTCGCGACATTTTAGATGAGCGCGGCATTCGCGAGCCAATTCATCCCATCGTTGGCTTCGAAGAACTGCCGCCGCGCGTCCACTTCAGCGATTTTGCGGCCGAGAGCCTCAACATCCAAGTGACGTATCTTTACGCGCCCGTCAATTCGGCTGCGTTCGCAGAGCACGGCGAGCGCGTCAACTTTCGCATCATGGAAGAATTCGATCGGCTCGGGATCGACTTCGCGTTTCCCTCCAAGACCGCCTACGTTCCGAAGCAAAATCGGCGCGGTCGAGGCCGCAGCGGCGACTCGGTTGCCGCGTAGCTGCGAGTTAACAAACTGGCTTAGATGCCGCTTCGGATTCGGGTTCCAAACTGCACGCTGTTCGCAATTTCTTGCGGCGAAATATTGTCCGGAAAGTACGTGCCGCTGATCTTTGCGTTATGCAGCGAACAGCCTTCCAGATCGAGGTGCCGTAGGTCCAGTCCGCGCAGGTCGGCTTCACGCAAATAAGCGTCACGAAGTTCGAGCTTATTCGGATCAACGCGGCTCAGATCGACGCCCCGCAAATCCGCGCCCGAAAAGTCGAGCTTCCTCCGACCTGCCGCGTGCTCTTCGAAGTGCTGGAAATCGAACTCGCGGAGGTCGCGGTAGGCAGGGTCATCGATAAATTTTGGCGTCGACATTGGGCAGTCTCCTGCACAAGTATAGGTCGCCAAAAGCCGGCGCATGGCAGCTGAAAACGACGTCGAAACTGCGTGAAAGACGAACTATAGGTCTGCAGCGCACCACGGACAGTGCGTCCAGAAATCGCGCACCACGCCCCACCCGCATTTGCCGCAGGTATCTTTGCTACCGTGGATTTTCCACGCTTGATGGACCTTCGTATGGCACCAAGGGCAATAACGCATGAAGGCCATTAAATCTTTGCGATCGCATTTGGCGTTGCGGCAGCGACCTTCGTAACGGCGATCGGTGTATTGGCGTTCGGATGTGTCTTCAAAACCGGGACCGTAGCACCAGGGGCAGTAGGCCCAATCGAGTTTGGTGCCGCGATTACAGCGCGGGCAAACGGCCGGATAAGTTGATTCGTCGCGCAGAATTTTGCGGTCGTCTCCGCACCACGGGCAGGCCCGCATGGTTTCCGAGACGGGCCCCTCGCACTTGTTGCATTTAAAACGCGTATCGAGTTGGCGCCCGAACTGGCGCTCAAACTGTTGAATGCGGATCGCTTTCCAATCGCGTTTCGTCGTACGCTTGAGTTTCTTTGGCTGCCGCACTCGCAAGTAGTGCCGTAACACTTTTGGCTTGGATCGCAGGTAGGCAGCGAGCATCTGGCCGCCGTCCTCGAAGCGCCGATTTGGTTTCAAATCGAGGGAACGCTTTAGAAGCGCGATCATATCCGGATGAAGCACCAACCGCAGCCGTGCGTAGCCTTCCAGCGGCCACTCGAATGGCCACTCCGGTAAACGGCCGGAAAACATTTGCCAAAGAACGAGCCCCGTTGCAAACACGTCCGACCGGCTTGAAGGTCGGCCCATCGCCTGCTCCGGGGCCATGTAGCCGACAGTGCCTGCGCCTGATGCGGATATTGTGCGGTGAGCAATTTTTGAGATGCCGAAATCCGTGAGCCGCAGCCGGCCATCGGGAAAGAGCAGCAGATTGTCCGGCTTCACATCGCAGTGAATAACATGCTGTTCGTGCGCGAACGAAACAGCATGCAAGAGTTGTTCGCCGAAGTCGAGCGCGCTGCGCAGCGAAAGCCGCCGCGTCAGTCGCTCTTCCAGAGACTCTTCGCCGAGCGGCAACGCAATGACCAGATGACCGTCGATGAAGTCAGCACTCTTGAGCCGCAAAATGTTTGGATGATCGAGTTTCGCGGCCAGCCGCACCTCGCGCGAGAAGTCATCGAGCGACTCCTTCGTGACCAATCCTTTGTGCGGAATCTTAAGCGCTACGTGAATGCCTTCGAGCGTATCGAGCGCGCGGAAAACGGTCGCATACGGCCCGTTGGCGAGTCGCGATTTCAGCTTATACTTCCCGATTTTTTGGCCGGGCCGGAGCACTACAACGTCGCCATATCCACGTTGTTAAAATTCCGCTGGTAGTATCCCATGTACTGAACCTTACGCTCCAAAGCCATAATAACGGCCGCGGCAAAATTGACCCCTTCGAAGGTCTGGGCGCTGCCCAGGCCGCCGGGGCTGAAGACGTTGATTTCCATCAACTTGTCGCCCACGATATCCAAGCCGACCAGGAACATGCCGTCGGCGACCAGTTTTGGCCGTACGATCTCCACGATCCGCATAGCCCGCTCGTCGACCTCGGCCTGGGCCTTCCGACCGCCCGCATGGATGTTGCTGCGGATGTCGTCGCCCGAACGCAGCCGGCGGAAAGCGGCCGTTTTCCCTTTGTATTTCAGCGGCGCCCCATTCATTACGAAGAGCCGCATATCCCCTTCAGCCGCATCAGGCAGATAGGCTTGGGCGATGACGTAGCCGTCGCGGCTCACGGCCTCAATCATTTGATTCAGGTTGCCAAGGTCGTTTTTGCGAA
>DATBAY010000184.1:0-20597 GCA_036271295.1 Lacipirellulaceae bacterium
AGGAACTGGTCAATGTTTCCTTCCATATTAACCTCTGTAATGATACCTGTGCGAACAGGCAAATTTTAACGTGGACAATGACCTCGGAACCGTGGTTCGTTCCCCTTTCCACACTCCCCATTCCGCGCTCCCTCCCGGACAATCGCCAGTTGGTAGTATGGGTTGACCGTCTTTCGGCAATCCATCATTTTCCAATGCATGGATACCCGCGCCATCACCGAAGCCGTCCACGCCACGCTCGCTGGCACCCTGCCCTTCCCCGAAATCGTCGCCAACCTTGTCGCCGCCGGCGTCGAATATCGCCCGTCCCGTTCGCACTACCAAGTCGACTACGTCGGTGCTTCAGGCAGTTGCAACCCTCCCGTTTCACCAATCTTGTAACTCCGAATCTCTATCGGCCGGTTCGGGTCCGGTTTGCTATAATAGCTGCATGCTCACGCAAGATGCCATTTTGGACCAGATGCTCGAGCCCCTCGTCGAAGCGCTGACGCCGGAGTCCGCGCGCGCACTGGCCGACTTCCAAGCAAAGCCTTCTATCCAGGCTCGTGTCGATCAGCTTGCCGCGAAGTGCAACGAGGGCGACTTGAGTGATGAAGAACGCGCCGAGTATGAAAACTACGTTCGCATCGGCAACGTGTTGGCGTTGATCAAGGCCAAGGCCAGGCGTGTGCTCGCCGATTCGTCTCGTGGATGAAACGACCCGGGAAGTTGTCGCAGCCCGCGCGGGACGCGCCTGCGAGTATTGCTGGATTCGCGAGCAAGATGACGCGTATTCATTTCATGTCGAGCACATCGTCGCGATCAAGCACGGTGGCACAACCACGCTCGATAACCTGGCCTACGCCTGCCAACATTGCAATCTGCACAAGGGCCCAAATCTTTCCGGCATCGATCCGCAATCCGGCGAGGTCGCTACGCTCTATCATCCGCGCCGCGATACCTGGGCGCTCCATTTTGCAATGGTAGAGTTCCATATCGTCGGCCTGACACCCGCCGGACGCGCTACGGTGCGTGTCCTCGCTATGAATGACAGCGATCGGGTACAACTGCGACAGCTCGCGGGAAGCGGCCTTAAATCGTAATCCTTGAATGGATGATCAATAATCGGCAATCTCGCGTTTCAAAACGGTAACTTCCCATTACTTACCTTTCTCATGAACACCCTCGCCATCACCGAAGCAGCCCAAGCCACGCTCGCCGGCACCGTGCCCTTTCCTGAAATCGTCGCCAAGCTAATTTCGGCCGGCGTCGAATACTATCACGTCGACTACGTCGGCATGTGCAAGCAATTTTACGATGGCGTGGGCGGTCGCGTCGTCACACCGATTCCGTGCGAAGGCCTGCCGCCCATCGCGGCTGAGCTCGATGTCGCCGCCCTCCGCGCCGCGATCCTCGACAGCCAAACCAAAGGCCAATCGTGGCGCGAGTTCTCCCGCCGCGCGATGGCCGCGGGCGTGCAAAGCTACTTCGCCTTCCTCCGCGGCCAGCGCGTCACCTACCTCGGCCGCACCGGCGATCAGCACACCGAATGGTTCCCAGGCGCCGGCCCGCGCAATTGACGCCGTCTCGCTCTGATCCGCATCTGACTTCTCCCCCACCTGCACTCCGAGCCTCCATGGTTAATTCTTCTGCATGCGCGAATTAGGCCCTCGCATCTTCCCGCATAACTGCCGCATTCGCCCGCGCCAGTAAAATATATCACGATTAATCGGCTGTTTTTCCCGATTTACGCCCGGCCCGCGACCCCGCCCTGCTATAGTGAATCTCGGTTGGTTTGACGACCGCGATCGCAGCACGCTTTTCTTGTTCTCCGCCTGCTCCTTTCTCTCTCGCCGGCCCGCTTGGCGGATCACCATGTTGATTCCTTTCGCCTGGCCCCGAAAGTTTCGTGGGGTTGGCTCGGTCCTGAGTATGGACACTGTTAGTTGGAGTAGTTTTTGTGGGTAAGAAGCTTTACGTCGGCAATTTGAGTTACAACGTCGACAATACGCAGCTTGAAGAAATGTTTGCCAAGTACGGGTCCGTGCGCAGCGCCGAAGTCATCCAAGATCGCGACACCGGTCGCAGCAAAGGCTTCGGTTTTGTCGAAATGAGCGATGACAATCAGGCCCGCGAGGCCATCGACGCCATGAACAATCAAGAGCACGATGGCCGCACGATGACGGTCAACGAGGCGCGGCCCAAAGAATCGCGCAGCGGTGGGGGTTACGGAGGCGGCGGTGGTGGCGGAAGCCGCGGTGGGTCTTACGGCCGTAGATAACCGTCCGCGATACGAAATATGAAACAAAACGGGCCGCGGGGCGTTTACCTCGCGGTCCGCAGTTTTTTAGCGCGCGTGGCTAGGATGCTCCGTGCCGAGTGTTATTCAACCGACTTCGCCCTAACCCAAACTCGGTGAATGCATCATGAGTAGTGAAAAAGCCGTCCTGGTCGTGCCCCCGCCTAAGCATCTCTGTCCCGTATGCGGCAAGCCTTCGTACTCGCGCGGCGGCGTTCATCCGCAGTGCGCCATCGAACAGGCCGATCAACCTCGCCTCCAACGCCTGCGCGCCGCGAAAGCTGCCGAGCCCAAAGTAAAAAAGCCCGATAAGCAGGCCTGGAAAAAACGATGTCCTAAATGCGGCGCGGAATCGCATATCTCTCGAAAAGAATGTGCGTGCGGCCAGAGCTTTGCGGGTCGCAATTAATCATCTCCAATGTTCTCATAAAGGATGTTCATGGGAAAAAGCCCGAACACATTTCAAAAACGGCAACGTGAAATGGAAAAGAAGCGTAAGGCCGAAGACAAACGCAAGCGTAAGTCAGCCGCAAAATCCAATCCTCCGGAACAGCCCACGCCTTCAGCCGATTCCCCTTCATCGGACCCCTCGTCGGCCAGTGATATCGCGCCGTAAGTCTTGGCCGCCGGCGTCCGGAACTACTCCCCCCTTTCCCGGCTTTGCCCCAGTAGGTCCCGCTTGCCGAGCGGGACCTGAACCTGCCCGGTAGCATCGAGAATCGCTCCGGTCCCTTCCGGCAGAAGGGACCTACCAGGACTTCGTGGGCAAAGCCCTGCTTTCCCCTGCGTAGCGGCTTCTACCGCGGCCGCAGGCGCGACCCGCGCACCGCGAATGGGTTCCCCGGGCGTCACGCCTCGCGATGCACGCAAGTTCAGGCCTCGCAGCTGCCCAATCGCCGTTGCTACTCCTACTGCTTCGAGCCGTTCACCGTTGCGGATAGCTCCCGAACTTGCTCCTGAAGTTCGAGTATCATTGCCGTCTGAATTTCGTACCGCGTTCGACTCACCCGCGGCCAATATTTGAACAGGTATAACAGAACGAGCAACACCAAGATCACAAAGGCGAGGATTGCCGAAAAGTTGAGCGGAATGAGAACTAACTCTTTCAGCCGAATCATCTTGGGATCGACCGACGCATTGCCGATGAACGACAGCGCGTACCAACTCGCGCCGGTCACCGCCCAGTAGACCGCCAGCAAAATCACGATTCGCCGACGCGTCTGCGCGGCTTTCGCTTCGGACATTTCGAGCGTGTGTTCCAATTGCATACGAACCTCCTTCATTCGGTCTTGATTAATTTCGGGGTCTTGCGCGATGAGCTGTTTGACACGCACTTTGTCGATCGCAGGTTTACTCATGTCTGCCTCCCGCGAGCTCTTCGATAGCCCGCCGCATTGCCAGCTTCGCGTAATGCAACCGTGATTTGGCCGTCCCTTCGCTGCATTGCATCACGCTCGCGATGTCGGCCACCTCCATCTCTTCCAAAAACCGCAGCGTCATGACTTCGCGATGAACCACCGTGAGCTTTTCTAACGCGGCGTGAACCAGCTCAACGTTCTCCAACAGCTCGAGCTCGCTCCCCTGCGCTTCCTGCGTATCGCCAGCGATCGTGTCCTTAACGTCCCAATCAATCTTTTGCCGCCGCAAAAAAGTCACCACGCGATCATGCGCGAGCCGGTAAAGCCACACCCGAAATGCCTCAGGAGCCCGCAACTTGCGGAGTTTCTGAAAAGCATCCAGCCATACCTGCTGCAGAATGTCGCTCGATTCATGCCAATTGTGAGTAAACCGCTGAATGTAATAGGCCAGCCGTTCTTGATAGATCGCGACCAATTCGTGAAAAGCGCTGGGGTCACCAACCTGAGCTCGCATCACGAGCACGCGCTCGTGCAGCTGCTCCAAATTGCTTTCCGAATCGCTCAACGCCGCCACCAATCGAACAAAGTCGTTGATTTTTTCCGGCTTACAAAAGACAAGTCGTGCGACGCCCCGCAAACGTTCAAATGGCCAACCGATATATTCTGGAATTCTCGATTTGCAGCACGTTTTCCGCCACGTTTATTAAGGCAAAAGGGCGTCCACAAAAAAAACTTCAAGTGGCCAAAAATCGTTGCGGAAATGGGTGTCGAAATATGTTAAGACACAACATTCTCGCTCTTTGACAATTCGAACGCATCCAGCAAATGCTCCGCCTGTGACTACGCTCGGCGGCTAAGCCTAGGGTGCCACTGCTGGCTTGCCCAGCAGTGCTAATTGTTGCGCGCACCTTGGGTTACGAATCGCGATCAATTCCCCATCGCAAGTGTAATTCGTCGACCTGCCCACGAAGGACCACCCATGACCGTCGGATACGGAAGCAAATTCACCGAGTTTTGCGCGCGGCCCGACGTAACCTGAGCGGTCTACATGGCAGCTTTCAACTCGGCAACGTGCAAAATGCACATCGTTTTGCACGCCCGTGTGGGACCCCTAACTCGCGTGCAAAATCTTCTTGCGGCCACCCTGCCCAAAGGTAAAATCACGGGGAACAGTCGATCGAGTGGAATTCACCGCACCGAATCGAGCGTCTCATGACCCGAACGCGATCTCTCCTCCTCCTTCACGTCGTAGCCAGTTCGAGTGCGGCCGTCGCCACGCCTGTTAATATGGCGGGCGATATCGACTCGACGGAAGCGCTACGTGTCGGCTGCGCCCTCTGAACTGTCTTGACTCCGCTTCGCTTTGTTCAGTACTTCCAGAACCACGTCTGTAGATTGCACGATCGTCGGCGCAAGCTTCGCCGGTCTTGCGTGCGCCTCGGTGCTCGCTCGCCGAGGCTTGCACGTCCGTGTGCTCGAGCGCAAGGAAGATCCCGGCGACAAGCTGCACACCACCGGCATTATCGTCAAAGAGGTGGTCGACCAAATCGCGCTATTCGATCATCTGCCATCGGAACTCGTCCGGCCGGTGCCAGGCGTTCGGCTCTACGCGCCGAACATGCGCTTCGTCGATCTCGATGCACCCGGTTACTATTTTCTCGCCACCGATACGCCGAACGTTATCCGCTGGCTGGCCGAACGAGCGAAAGCGGCCGGCGTCGAACTGGCGTGCGGCACGTCGTTCACCGGCGCCACCAAAATCCGCGGCGGCTATCATCTCGATGGATTAGGTGACACTCGTTATCTAATCGGGGCCGACGGTCCCAACTCGCAAGTCGCGAAGTCGCTCGCACTCGGGCAGAACCGAGAGTTCCTGTTCGGCATGGAATACGAATTCGCCGGTCTCGCGCTCGCCGCCGATCGCCTCCATTGCTTCCTCGACCGCAAACTCGCTCCCGGCTACATCGGTTGGATGGTCCCCGGCGTGGGCGGCACGCAAATCGGCCTCGCCCGCCGCATGCCGCGCGATCCCGAAGCCATGAAACGCGTCATGGAGAAGTTTCTTAAGAAGGTTGAACTCGTCGCAGATGTGCGCAGTCGCGAGCCAATATCGATCCGCGCCGGCACGATCCCCTGCGGCGGTGTGGTGCGGCCCGTAGCAACGGAACGCGCACTTCTCGTCGGCGACGCCGCCGGCATGGTCTCACCCGTCACCGCCGGCGGCATCCACACCGCGCTCAAGCATGGCCTGGCCGCCGGGCACGCGGTCGCCGAATTTCTCGAAGGCAAGTGCGAAGACCCGCACCAGTGGTTCGCAGCAACCTATCCCAAGTTCCGCACGAAACGGCTGCTGCGCTTTCTATTCGATCACTTCCAAAGCGACCTACTCTTCAACGCTATGCTCGCCTCACGCCCCATGCGCATGGCCGCTAGCCAGGTCTATTTCCACCGCCGCAGCGTCATGCAGCCGGCGTCGTCACTCGATTTGCCCAAATAGGAGTCACTTTGCCGGCGCCGGTTCCTTCGTACCGCGCGTCACCCGCGCGTGCAGCTTGCCGGCGTCGTCGAACCAGATCGGGTCAAGCGCCAGAAACCGACGGTAGTTCGTGCCTTCGTCATACTTCTGGTGATAAATCATCCACAGCTTGCCGTCCGGCCCTGTCACGACACAGTGATGTCCCGGCCCATACACGGGCTGTGCCTTTTCCGCTTGGGCGCCATCACTGGCTTGTGCAGCAGTTTCTTCGCTGCGGTGCGCGATCGGATTTTCGGCTGCCTTCTCGAACGGCCCAAACGGCGATTTCGACGTCGCATATCCGATCCCATAGTTCGGCGAATCGGCCCCGGTGCCCGAATACATCAGATAGTACGTGCCGTCGTGCTTTACCATGAACGGTCCTTCGGTCACATGGCCGCTTATCATTTCCCACGCTGCCGTCGGATGAATAAGTTCAACCGGCTCCCCTTCCTTGGTTAGTGGATCGCTCATTCGCTGGCCAAGAATTTTGAATCCCTTTGCGATCTCCACGTAATACAAATACAGCTTACCGTCATCATCTTGAAACAGATGGGCATCGATCGAACCAGTTGCGAGCACCTTCTTGTCCTCGAACGGCCCTAATGGCGAATCGCTCACGGCCACGCCAATTTGCTTGTTGAACGGCCCGTGCGGCGGCGCATTTGGCTCGCTGTCGGTGTAATACAGATAGTATTTGCCGTCGCCGCGTTTGTGATGAAACACATCCGGAGCCCATGCTCCCCGGTGCGGCGCCTTGAACGCGCTTCCGCGCGCCGTCCAATTCACCAGATCGGTCGAAGTCCACACGTCGTATCCCGCGCCATGACTTGTGGGATACAGATAATACGTCCCTTCCACCAAAATAACGTCCGGATCCGCCAGGCTGATGTCCTCAAGAATTGGATTTGAATAGGTCTTCGGCGAATCGGTGGAATCAACCGCCGGCCCGGCGCCCCAAACTAGCGAGGCTACATTGCCTAGAAGCATAGCGCCGAGCAGAAGGTCGAAGTATCGTCGCGAAAGGAACGGCATGAGAGGTAACTCCAAAGGCGAGTCGTAGCGGGCGGGAGTCCGGCGGGACTGCCATTCTAGCCTCTCGTTTCCAGATGCGGCAGCACGGTTCCCGCGACGCTATATTAAGTGGTCATCGCACCTGCATTCGTCCACGAGTCCCGGCGTTAAAAGTCTGTGTCCGAAAACGAAATCCTCATTATTGGCGCTGGGCCCTCCGGTCTTTTCGCTGCGTCCGAACTCGCGCGCCACGGCGTCCAAGCGCGCCTCGTCGAGCGAGATCTCGAACCTCACCGCGAGGCCCGCGCTACCTCAATTCAACCCGGCACACTTGAAATCCTTAATGCGATTGGGCTGCTCGAGCCGTTTCTGGAGACCGCCGAACGCATTCACTGTTCCCGCATGTATGGCCCCGGAATGACCGAGCTCGGCTCGATGAGCCACGACGGCAGCGGCTGCTGTTGCGAATTCCAATGCAGCCTGCCGCAGTATGAAACGCGGCGTATTCTGGAAGAGCATCTCACGTCGGTCGGGGGACACGTCGAACGCGGCGTCACTGCCACGAGCGTTACCGCCGAAGACGACGGGCCGCGCGTCCAACTTACGCATCAAGATGGCCACATCGAAACCATCGGCCCGCGGTTCGTCATTGGCGCCGGCGGCGCTCACAGCGTTACGCGCCACTCGATGAGTGAACCGCTCACCGGCACGACCTACCGCGGCAACTTTCTTGTTGCTGATATCGAAATGTCCGCCCCGATCCCGCGCACTGAAGCCGGCGTCATTTGCGGCCCGAACGGCTTCCTGCTCCTTGCTCCACTTCCAGGCGGCCGTTGGATCAGCTTCCAGGATTTGGAAGAGGGTGTGACCGCCGTCGCTGTCGACGAGGTCATCGCGCGCGTCGCCGCGCGGCTCGATGACAAATTCCGCCCGGCCGACGTCGCCTGGTTCGCTCCGTTCCGCATGCACCGCCGCATCGTGTCGCGGCTGGCCGATGGCCGCCGCTTCCTCATTGGCGACGCAGCCCACCTGTCGAGCCCATTCGGCGGCGAAGGGCTCAACGCCGGTCTGCACGACGGGCACGACCTCGCGTGGAAACTCGCCCTCGTCCTCCGCGGTGATGCCGGCCAACCGCTTCTGGATGGCTACATGGCCGAGCGGCGCATTGCCGACCATCACGTCCTCGCCGTTTCCGACGACGTCCATCAGTCGGTCGTCGATGTGGCAGATGCGGCTCGCTCGGGTCGTGAACTTCACCCGGCCGCCATTGATCCGGTCACCGCCGCTCTCATCCGCAACTCGCGCGCTATGATCGACGTCGACTATTCGGGCAGTCCGCTCATCGCCGATTTCGGCCCCGGCGGCCGGGTAGCGAACGGCCCCCGCCCCGGCCAATGGTATCCCGACTGGCCCCGCTTCGGCGGCACGACTCACCGCGTGCTGATGTTTTGCCACGCCATGGATCCAGCGGCCCTACCCCGCTTCGTAAATCGCTGGTCGCGTCTCGCCCCGCTCAGTCAAAATCCGACTTTCAACCGTGAGCGCGCCGGCCTCGCCGCCGACGGCCTCGTCCTCATCCGTCCGGACGGCCACATTGGTTTCCGCTTTCCGGCGACAGACGCCGGCGCGTTCGCTGCGCTCGACGCCCACTTAGCGTCGTACTTGGTTCCGGTCGCGTGATTCCTCCTAGGGCTTTGCACGCAAATAGGTCCCGCTTGCTGAGCGGGACCTGAACTTGCTCAGCATTGAGAATCGCTCCGGTCCCTTCCGGTAGAAGGGACCTACCAAGACTTCGTGCGCAAAGCCCGTAGGGTGGCGTCGTCGCTGAGCCGGAACGCGCCGCCTGGCGGGGTCGGAGCTAAACGGAACAGAGCCCGTCCCGCTAAGTTTACGCTTGGGAACCACCATTCCGACGCCTTTCTCGCCTGTTTTGGTGGCTTTTTGTTAGCCAGTTGACCGATTCCCCCCAATGGCGCACTATCGAAGGCTCGGGCCAACACGTTGCAAAGTGCTTACATGCACAACTCGTCTTCCTCTTAAAGCGATTCTGCGCATAAACCGTACAATGACGACACTTGGCACGACCACCAAATCGCCCCCGCGCGACCGCGTGTTGCCGATGCATCTCAACGCGGCCGAGCATCTCTGGCTCGCACAGGATTTACCCGGCTACCCGTCGACATTCGTAATTCAGCTCGAGTTCAACGGTCAAATCGATCGCCCGGTGTGGGAAGATTCGCTCGGCGAGGCGCTCGACCGTCACCCGCTGCTCCGCGCGTACATTCGGCCCGGTAAACAAGATCGGCCTTGTTGGCAAGCGGCGCCCGAACAATTGCCGCCGATCGATTGGTCGGCCGAAGGCGCCCCGATCATCTGTCCCCGGGGCGAAGCCATCGACCTCGCTCACGAGACGGCTCTGCGGATGTGGGTGCGGATCGGTGTGGATCGCGTTCGCATCCTGTTGCAATTCCATCACGCTGCTTGCGACGGCACCGGCGCCTATCGATTCATCGGTGACCTTCTGGCTACCTACGCCGACCGCATCGAGGAAAACTCCTTCCGCCCTACATTGGCGCCAGTTCGGTTGCCGCTCTTGCGCTCGCGGACCGAACGCCTCCTTGGCTCGCGGCCCGTCGGCTGGCGCGCCGGCCTGGCCCTCGGTTATCGCGTCGTATTCCGCCACCCGGTTCCGTTGGCCGCGCCCTCCGAGGGGCGCAGCGACTCGTCCGCCGACGACTTTCCCGGCTTTCTTTCGCAATTACTCGACCGCGCGGCCGCCACCGAGCTGCGCTCGGCCGCCGATGCTCGAGGAGCAACGCTGAACGACCTCCTGCTGCGCGATTTATTCCTCACCATGCGCGAGTGGAATGAGCGGCACGGCTCCAAATCACGCCAACGATTCGCGATCATGATGCCGACCGATATGCGCGATTCGCAAGATTGCGAAATGCCTGCGGCGAATCTGACGAGCTACAATTTCCTATCTCGCGACAGCCGCAGCTTCGACAAACCGGACGATTTGCTGGCAAGTATCCAGGCCGAAACGTCCCGCATCAAGAGCGATCGGTTGGGCACGAAATTCATGAGCGCGGTCAATTGGATGTCTAGAAAATCGAAGCTGCTGCCGTTCGTTGCTTCGCGCAACGTGTGCCTGGCAACGGCCGTCCTTTCGAACGCCGCCGACCCCAGTCGCCGCTTCACAGCAAAATTCCGCCGCGAAGCGGGCCGCATCGTCGCCGGCGACCTCGTGCTCGAATCCATCACCGGCGTCCCGCCGCTGCGGCCGAAAACGCGAGCAACGTTCTCGATCTCACAGTATCAACGCCGCCTGACCGTCAGTCTGCGCTGTGACCCGAGCTGCTTCACGCTGGAAGACGCGGCCGCGCTGCTCAACCTGTACATGGAGCGAATCCGCAAATCGGCTGCCGTTCCCACGAACAGAGATTAGCGGGCAAGCTCAATCGCGTTTTTGGCGTCGTCGCAGATTCACTGCCGCGCCAACCGGAATAAGCAAAAGCAACGTGCTGGGCTCGGGAACCGCTGCCTGATTGGCTAGCGAGGAGCCCGCGCCGCTCGCCGCAGCACCGAAGTTCGATCGCCACGCTACGTACTGCACGGTACCAACTTCAGCCCCCGAATTGTCGTTCTGCAACGTGCCCGCGGCCTCGCCGACACTGCTCCGCCAAACATCGTAATCATGAGCGTCGACAACATAGTCATTGTTGAAATCTCCGGGCATCGCCGACAAACCGACCGCGATCATGCCGTTGCCGCTGAAGAACTCATTTAACTGGTGCATTGCGCCGCTCGCCGAACTGCCGTACGTGCCATGCGCCTGGCTCACGCCTCCCAGGATCAAGGCGCTGACCAATTCATTGACGCCGTCGCCAAGAGTCGCGTAGCTCTGATCGGCAACACCGGCCGTGCCACCCCCGGCGAGCGTCAGCGTCGCGGTGTCGGCGATCGCATTTTGGACGCCACTTTCAATCGAGAGCGATGTGATGGTCGACGTCGTACTTTGAACGGTGACATTTCCCGTGCCGAGCTTGGCCGAGGCGCCCGAGACAGTTAATGCACCGACATTCAGCGTCGTACCGCCCGTATAGGTATTCGCGCCGGTAATGACCAGCGTTCCAACACCATTTTTGACGAGCGCTCCGCCGCTTCCGCCGATTTTTCCGCTAATGGTCATTTTCGAAGATGCGTGACTGGTGTTGCCAACCGTTAGCGTGTTGGTTCCCGATATGAGCGTCCAGGCCCCACTAAACGTCACCGGGGCCGCCGCGGGACCGACATAGATCAATTGTCCGCCCGCGATGGTTGTCACAGGATTCGCCAGCGTGACAGCCGAGGTCGCGGCGTCATCAGCCAGGACCACTTGGGTGACGCCCCATGTAATCCGGCCGGTGCCAAAGGAGTTGTTGTTACTGAAGTTCAAGCCCGCACCGGAGTTGAGCAGCGTTCCACCGGTGTAAGTGTTGTTACCAAGCAAATACAAGCTACCGCTCCCTTGCCACACGAGCCGGCCGTTACCACCCAACGACGCGTTGATCTTTAGGTTCTGCGTACTGTTGGTGACATAGAAACCTTGGTCGCCATCGGCGATTGAAAGCACGCCCGGCCCATTGATCGTTACCGTTCCGCCGCCGCCGTCTTGCAGCATCATGCCGGCAACGGTGTGGTTTGAGTTTGCAGTGACGGTGTAGCTACTCGTGGCCGCGTCGGTGCCCGCCGCCAGTCTTAGGAAATTTCCTTCGTTCCAAGCGATCGGATCCGTTCCCGCTGACGTCGAACTGTATTTCGCGGCCTCCCACGTATAGCTGCCGTTCGCTGTTACGCCCGAGCCTCCGGTTGTACCGTTGACGTCAAACTGCTGGAACAAAGTCGGCGGCGTCGTCCCACCGATCACATACGCCTGAAGATAGTTGGTGTCGCCATTGGCGACGTCCACATCGACATTGGCGGTGCCGCCGCCGATGCCGGGAATACGGCCTTGCGAGCCATACTGCCAGAAATTCCAAGTGGGCCAGACACCGGTGCCGGGATTGCCAGTAGGAATCGCAGGATTGACGGGATTCGTTCCATAGGAAGCCACATCCAACCCGTGACCGGTGACGGTCGTATTAACTTTGCTTCCGGCCGGACTGGCACTGATGTAAATCAGCGGATCCGCGCTCGCTCCGTAGTGGCCGGTCACGTAAGTGCAGAACGTATTGATCCAACTGGAAAGGGCCGACGTGCTCAGACCGAAGCTTTCGGCTTCTATGTCGAGCATCGGGCGAAGGTGACCAGTCGTAAGGTATGGCCCCGCGATATCGACAAAATGTGCGGCGTCAACGTTTGCATCGCTGTTGAGATCGGGCCGGGCGTAATGATACGCGCCCATGTAAATTCCGGCAGCTGTGCCGCGATTCATGTTGTTAATGAACGTCGAGTCGTTGTAGGCATCGACGTTACCTTCGTCTGCCTTGCTCCAGGCGAAGGATATGCCGGAATTCGCTACAGAAACCCAATTGGCGGCGGTGATCGTCCCTTGATAATGCGAGACGTCGATCCCGGCTGCACGCGCCGCCCATGCTTTCGGCGCTTGCAGAATCAAAACACTCGCGCAACAAACGAGTAGTCGCCCAACGAAACTACGCATTCTCTGCTCCTCAAAGGCGGGCCAAATCGGGGGGATTGCCGGCAAAAACCGGTCCATCGACGGCGGCGGGACTGCCATTCGATTTTCGTAGGTCAGTAAAAGAATGTCAATCTTATTATCTTTCTCTTGCGCAGGTGATTCACGCCTTCTGGTCAATTTGCATTAGAATTCCCTTCGCTTGGGGAGTTCCGCCAAGCATTCGGCACATTCCTCCAACCGCAGCGCTCCAAATGAACAAAGAGAATCCCGTCGCCCTCATTACGGGCGCATCCTCTGGCATCGGGAAAGCGCTCACCGAGGAGTTCGCCCGGGCCGGATACGACGTGATCCTTGCAGCCCGAAGCGTCGCCAAAATGGAAGCCCAAGCCAACGATCTTCAACAGCGGTTCGGCGTTCGCGCTCAAGTCATCGCCGCCGATCTTGAAATGAGCGATGCGGCCCAGCAACTCCACGCCGAAATAAAGAACCGCGGTCTAACGGTCAGCGCGCTCGTCAACAACGCCGGATACGGCACGTTCGGCGAGTTCAGCGACATGACGCTCGAATCGCAAGTCGGCATGGTTCAACTTAATGTGGCGGCCGTTGTCGCCCTCACGAAACTATTCCTTCCCGACCTGCTGTCGACGAAGGGAAAGGTTCTCAACCTGTCGTCGACGGCCGCGTTTCAGCCCGGGCCGTTCATGGCGGTTTACTACGCAACCAAATCGTTCGTGCTGAGTTTCTCTGAAGCGCTCGCCGTCGAACTGGCGAAGACGGGCGTCACCGTTACGGCTTTTTGTCCCGGTCCAACGGCCTCCGGCTTCCAGGACAAGGCCGCCATGCACCACTCCGCCTTGGTCAAAGGAAAGCGCCTACCGACGTCCGAAGACATCGCCCGGAAAGGTTTCCGCGCCATGCAGCGCGGCCGACGCGTTTACATTCCAGGCATTAAGAATTGGATCCTCGCCCAATTACCCAGATTCGCGCCGCGCCGCCTGGTAACGCTCATCGTCGTCTGGGTGACCGGTCCCACCTAAGATGCATCTTTTGGGGGGAGTCACGGTTCTGTGGGTCGCTCTTGTATTCGTCTCTTCCCTTACTCCGTATAATTTAATCAGAAGCGCTAACTTCAGTTGGCTCATTCGTAACGGGGGTGAATCATGCGGTCGAACATTCAGCGTGCACTCGTCGCAACCGTTTTCGCAGTCTTCGTCGCAACGGGGCTGTATGCCCTAGCTGCTAGTCATGGCGGCGGGGGCCACGGCGGATCTGGTGGTCACATGAGTGGAGGGCACAGCAGCAGCGGCGGCGCGCATTTCAGCGGTGGCCACTCCTCGCCGGGCCACATCAGTAGCAGCCACATGGCATCAAGCGCGCACTTCAACGGGGGCCACTCCTTCTCCGGTGCGCACTACAGCGGAAACCACAGCTTCGCTGGCGTCCACTATAGCAACGGTCCGGGCCACGTCAGTTCCAGCCACTATCCTGGTCATGGCAACTACAACTACGCGAGCCACGGCTACAACAATCATGGATACAATTACGGGCGGAACTACAACTACGGGCGTAACTACGGCGGTTGGCCCTATGGCGGTTACGCGTATCGAAACTACGGCCGCTACAACTGGCCGTATTCCTATGGCCTAAGCTCCTTCGGTTATCCGTACACATCAAGTTACTACGGCTACCCGACGTCCTATGGATATCCAACCACTTACTACTACAGCAGCTACCCAACGTACTATCAGAGCTACTTGCCAGACGACTCCGCCAACACGGGCGCTGATTTCCTCGGCAATGGCAATGCGGTGGCGGACGTGCCCCCGCCGACCAACAACGCGGGCAATGGGATCGCGGCTGACAGGGCTCACCTCGAAATCCGCCTGCCCGATCCGCAAGCCTCGATCTGGGTTGAAGGCCAATCGATCGCCAGCAGCGGTGAAGTCCGGCAGTTCAACTCGCCGCAGCTCGATCCTTCGCGGCAATTCACGTACGACGTGAAGGCTGCCTGGATTGAAAACGGCAAGCTCATGACCGATGAACGACGCGTGAAAGTTCAAGCCAACGGCCAATCGATCATCGATTTCACAAGGCCGAACCAATCTGCGCCGGATGTCGAGAAGCTGCCGCAGCCCAAACCGCTGCCGCCGCAAAATACGTAGGCCGACTTCATCCCGTTGCAAAGGCTGCAATCAGCATTAGTAGGCCGGCAGCAGAACGTCGGTGCGCGAATATCTCACGCGATTATAGAGCCGCACGACTTGCTCCAGCGAACGGACCTTGCGCCCATAAAACACAAGCTGGCTTGGATTCAAGAAGATACGATCGAAGCCGGCCGCGCGCATGCCGCGGTGCAATTGCACGTGCTCGCAATCGCCGCCGCCATAGCGCCCAGCTAGAAACGCCGGCATGCGGTAGACACCCAGCCCGCCAAAGCATGAATAAACCGACTGCATCGGTTCCCCACGTCGCCACGTGTAATCATTGACTTCACGGCAGCGGATCGGTTCGAACGAACCAAAGCGGCGAAACGCCCAGGCATCGAACTGCAGCCACGTGTTGAACTTCCACCGTGCCCGCTGCAGGATCAAACCGTTCGAGCCGACAAAGTCCCAGTCGTCCCAGCCGAACGTGTTGGCAATTCCATCGTTGCTCCAGCCACCCTGCAAATCCATATCGAGCACAATGACGTTGTCAAAATCGGCCAGCCAATTCGCAATGTAATGGTGATACCAATTGCGGCAATCGGCCATTTGGTCGCCGCGCGTCTTCGAGCGCACCTTGGGCCCGGCCGGAGTTCCCAATAGATCGCAGCAGGCGGTCACGCGCGGGTTATTAGACGTCCACGCAGTTAGCAGTTCGACGGTCCCGTCGACCGAGTCGTTTTCATAAACGACGACGCGGTAATCTCCGAACAGCTTCGCGAGGCTTTCGATGCGCTCGATCGTGTGCGGCAACACCTCGATCGAATTCCGCACCACGCCGGCAATCACGACGCGGCGATCGCGCATGCGCGCTAGTCCGCGAGCGACATGCTTCGCGTACAGCGCCGCGCGGTCCTGCGCGAGAGGAAACAAGTTCTCTGGAAATTCGTCCGGCACCGCTCGCTGTCTCGGATATCTGGCCGCCCTTGCCACTCCGACATCAAAACTCGGTGCGGAACTTTAGCGATGATAGCGGCCCGGCGGTAGAGCAATTACGGCCGATTTAGAAGCTGTTTTGTCACGCGATTTTGGCCGTGATGAGAATCTGGCTAGCATTCAGGGAACCTGTTGATTCGCTGCCGTCGCAGCTAGCTCCTTGAGCGCGACCCGATCCACCTTTCCCACGGCGGTCGTCGGCATTTCAGCCAACACGATGATCACATCCGGCGCTTTGTATCCAACGCGCGCCTTCGAAAACTGAATCAGCGCTGCCATTGTCGGCCGCGGCGCCTCAACACGAAGCGTAACGTACGCCCGCACATTTTCCCCGTGCACCAAATCGTGAATGCCGATCACTCCTGCGCACTCCACCGCTGGGTGTTCGAGCAGTGAGTCCTCCACTTCCTGCGGGCAAATGTTCGAGCCGTCGTGGATGATGATCTGCTTCTTCCGGCCGCGGAACCACAGGTAACCCTCGTCGTCCGCTGCGACCAGGTCGCCTGTGTCCAACCAGCCGTCCACGAGCGTCTCTGCCGTGGCGTCCGGCCGATTCCAATAACCAACCATGTTGCTCGGCGACTTGATCCACAGCTTTCCGCTCGTCCCGCCAAGCACTTCTGCACCGTTGTCGTCACGAACCGAGACCATAAAACCCGGTGCGACTTGGCCGATCGAACCGATCCGATTTCCCGAACCGCTCGGGTTGTACGTCGCCGTGCCAGTTTCAGTCATCCCATACAACTCCTCGATCGCATGGCCGGAGAGCGCGGTGTACTCGTGTTCCAACTCCGCCGAAATCTTATCACCTCCTGAAACGCACCGCCGGAGCGATGCGAAATCCTTGCCCGTTGCGCCATGATCGCGCACCAGGGCAAACAACGGCGCAGGCAGCATGCACAATAGAGTGGGCCGCGCACGCCGAACTAGCGGCAGCAATTCATCGGTGCCGAACGTGCGCGCCAGCGCGACGGTGGCCCCGGCCGCTAACCCGGCAAACGACAGCGACGAACATGCCACATGCGATGCCGACGTCGCCGGCATGAACACGTCGCCGGGCGTAATTTCCAACGCTGCGACGGCGCTCGCCACCATCCAGCCGAACGTCGCGTGCGAATGCGTGACGCCCTTCGGCTTGCCCGTACTCCCCGAAGTGAAAAAGATGAAAACCGGTGCATCCGGCGACGGCGGTGGTGGCAACGGCGTGGCAAGCTCGCCGGCCGTCAGTAACTCTTCCAGTCTGGGATGATCTCGGTTCGTAGCGTCAAAATAAACGCGCCCCAGCGGAAGCTGTGGCACATACTTGCTCGTGGATAGCGCTTCCTCACGCTCTGCATGCGCAACGATGAGCGACGCCCCGCTGACTTCGAGCGCATGGTCGATTTCGGGCGCCTGATAACGATAGTTAAGCGGCGTCGCAACCAGCCCCGCCTTGCAGCAAGCCAAATAATGAACGATGAGCACCCCCCGGTTCGGCAGCAACGAAGCGACGCGGTCCCCCCGCTCAAGCCCCATCCCCAAATACTGTTTTGCCAGCCGCGTCGAATCGTCATCCAGCTCCCGCCACGACCAGGTGCGATGCAACAGCACCAGCGCCGGTTCCTCTGGTTTGGTTTTCAATCCGGCATCGAGCAGATTCGCCAGGATGATCGGCCGTTCGAGCTTGGGTCCAGTGATTGCCACAGAACTTTCCCCTTCGATTCGGAATCAAATTCAGACGCAGTCTGAGAGCAGCATATTACATCATCCTGGCTAAGTGTTCGGAGTCCGTTCCCCGGCGCGGGGATTATGCATCTGCTGATACCGGCGGGGCTTTGCCCAGAAAGTAGGTCCCGCTTGCCGAGCGGGACCTGAACTTGCTCGGGCACATCGAGCACCGCTCCGGTCCCTTCCGGCAGAAGGGACCTACCAAGACTTTGTTCAACCGCCGGTTAGCGGCTGCAACGCCCTACCGGCGTTTACACCTAATTGAACCCCAGTTCGTTTCGCGAGTTCAGTCGTGCATTTTTCCAGGCGATGCCGTCTGATGGCGTCGCCATTCGATGATCGCCTTGCGGTCAAGTTCCGTGTCGTGCTCCATCGCAACTTTCAATTTACGCATACGGTCAGGCGCACCCAGTTGGAGTAATCGCTGAAATGTGAGCGGTTTCGCCATTCGCTCGGCCCGCGCATCCAGCACCTCTGCGAGATAGATCGTCCGGTCACCCGTATCCAACCGCGCTTCGACGCGACAATCCAACGACACCAGCGCATCGACGAGAATCGGCGAGCCGCTCGCGCCAGTCGTCGTCTTTAGCCCCGCAAGCTTGTCCCCGTTTCGACCGGTGGAAATTCCGAATCGCCACACCCAGTCGATCTGCTCCTCCGTGATGAGGTGCATCGCGAACGCGCTGCTTGCTTCAATCAGCTCGTGCGTGAAGTGATGCTTGGCCAGCGCAATCGTCACGCGAGGCAGCGCCGGAACGAGCGAAACTCGCGAAACATACGTTGCAATCAAACCGGAACTGCGCTCGCCGGCGCGGGCCGTAATGACCCACAGCTCCCGATCCAGTTGCTCAAACACATCGCGACCGGCTTCCACATTCACAGTGCGAAATCCCAGGGTTTTTGTTGTTTTTGTGCCACGACCTGTGCTACGGTGTCACGTCACTTGCAGGTCAGGCCGTGCCCGACATCAACGAACGCTGCAGCACACAAATACCAACCAAGCGCTTACCCTCAGCGACGATAATATGCCAACTCGCAACGAGCCACGCGCGATTATTGTCCGCCTTGCGTCCCGCAAAGCAGGACAAATAGCGCGTAAATGCCGGGAGATATGAATTTAGTCTCAAAAAATGAAGTTCGCGATGTTTGCCCGCGAGTTATTTCGCCGTTAAGACGCTTCCCGCAATGACTTGCGAGAAGTGGTCGCCAAACAACCAACTCCCAAAAATCAAAAATCCCCGAGCGCGGCGATGATTTTGGTAATTATGTGGAATTGCAATTCCATAAACGCACGCCTGCCGCGCGACACATCACTGCGAATAAAGGAGCATCGCTAGCTACCGCCGCCGAAAACTGGCGACAACAAAGAATCCCATCGCCGCCAGCACGCAGCTTGCCGGTTCGGGCACCGCCGCCGGCAGCACCGACCAGGCCAGGCCATACTGCTCGACGTTGTGCGTACCCGTGAAGTCGAAGACCGTCCCGGAAAAGTTAATCTCGATCTGATATCGGCTCGAACGTGGAAGCGCGAAAAACAAATGTTCCACATCGTTGACGAAACTGTCCGAAGCGGAAATCAGGTTCCCAGTGATCGTGTCGCGCACATACAAGTCGAGGTCCGATTGGGCAACTTCGTTGAGATCGAACGTCGACGTATCGAAGATTCGATCGCGGAACCAATCCAGCGTCACGGTCATCACCATCCCGGCATTCAGCACGGGCGCGATCGGATACACATTATCCGTACCCAGCGTCACCTGGCCGAAGTCCCAGCCGACCGGCGCCACCGGCACTTGCACGCCGCCCGCGGTGCCGGGCACGTCGCGCGTGCCGGCCGTCACATACTGCGCATAAGCGGCCGTCAGATTCATCGCGCCGGCGCCGCTGTTGTAATCGAGCGATTGTTGCGTATCGACGCCGCCGTTCGCATTCGGCGTTTCGCCGTTGTTCCAGCCCGCAATCTTCGTCGCGCTATTCATCAGGACGGCTTTGATGACCCGAGCATCCCGCGAGTTCGGATTCACGGCCAGCGCCGGCGTATTGTAGCTCGCACTATCGAGCAGCGCCGCGCCGCCCGCCACGATCGGGGCCGCGAAGCTGGTCCCTGCCAGCCCACCCGAGTACACATTCGGACCGCCCAGGCTCCCAGAGGGCGAACCTGTGAGCGTGGGGTTATTGCCACCGGTCGCGCCGCCGTAATACGCCAAGGTAAGATTCGTTCCTGGCGCTACGATATCCACCGCAGCGCGGCACGCCAGGCAGCCGAAGGTCGCACCACCCTGCGAGAAATCGGCATAGCCGAAGTCCTGGGGACCACGGCTACTGAAGCTCGCGACCGAGTTGTAGTGGTTGTTGCCATCGTTTTGCAGAGCGCCAACGCTGATCGAATTGTAGCCCGACGCCGGCGCTCCAACCGTATTGGTTACGGGCGGCGTGCTGGGGTTGTTGTCCGGATCACCGTCGTTACCGGCCGAAGCGACAAACGTGGTGCGCGGGTTTTGAATCGCCAAACCATCGAGCGCGATCGTCGTGTCGTCGGCGCCGAAAGTGTCCGTGCCGCCCCAACTGCTGTTGATCACGTCACTCGAACCGAAGTAGGCCGCATAAGGCGTCACGAACGAATTTGCCGTGAAACTGAACGACAGTGCGTAGGCGTTTCCAGCCCAGCCGCTCGAAATGGCGCCGCTCTTGAGATCAGTCCCCGGTGCAATGCCAGTTTGATAACCCTGAGGGTTGGCCGTGTTGCGACCGCCGATGGTCATTCCTACCCATGTGGCGTGGCGATCGAACAGATCCGAAGTCTGGTTGCCCACGGTGCCCGGGTCATCAAAGGCGCTCGGATCATTCACATACTGCGACACGTGCCCCAGCGTTTCATGCCCGTTCCAGATGAACCCCGCTTCGACGTTCGCCGTGACCGAACCCTGACCGGTAATCCCGTTCGCGTAGAAAGTATTCGCAC
>DATBAY010000185.1:0-15728 GCA_036271295.1 Lacipirellulaceae bacterium
TTTGGCAGGCTTTGGGTTCACGCAACGGGGAAGAGGTAGTCAGCAACGACTTCTAATCTGCCCGCAATTGGCGATTTCCTAATGTCGGTCGCTTTACCAACTACGATTATGACGATGGCTCGGCGCGGTTTCTGTTTCGGCTTGGTCTGTATTGCGTGGCTTGTCTCGGTAGATGCTCAGGCGGGTAAATCCGAGCCATCAAAATCGACGGAAAGACGGCCCAACATCATCTTCATCCTCGCCGATGATCTCGGCTACGGCGACGTTGGCTGCTACGGCCAAAAGCAGATCAAAACGCCGCAGCTCGACCAAATGGCGGCCGATGGGCTGCGATTTACGCAGGCCTATGCGGGTGCTCCCGTTTGTGCTCCATCGCGCTGCGTGTTGATGACCGGCCTGCACCAGGGCCACGCGCGCGTCCGCGGGAACGTCGAAGCGATGTCTTTACCCGCGACGCTCTTGGCGGACGACGTCACCGTCGCCACCGTGCTGAAAGACGCCGGCTACAAAACCGCCCTCATCGGTAAGTGGGGTCTTGGCGAACCGCAGAAAAACGCACAAGGTCTGCCGAACCGCCACGGCTTCGATTATTTCTACGGCTACCTGAAGCAAGGGCACGCTCACAACTACTATCCCGATTACTTGTGGCGGAACGAATCGAAAGTGAAGCTGCCGAATGTCATCTCGGATGACCCCGCGCTCAGGCACAACGTGTCGTCGAAGCGCGTTGAATACAGCCACGACTTGTTCGCCCAGGAGACGCTCAAGTTCGTCCGCGAGCACAAAGACCAGCCGTTTTTCTTGGACCTGTCGCTCACGATTCCCCACGCCAACGACGAGGCGGGCGACAAAGGCATGGAAGTGCCGAGCCTCGGCGAGTACGAAAAAAAGGATTGGCCAGAGCCGCAAAAGGGTTATGCGGCCATGGTCACGCGAATGGACGCTGACATCGGCCGCCTCTTCGCGCTATTGAAGGAACTCAAGATCGACGACAACACGCTCGTGATTTTCACGTCGGACAACGGCCCGCACCAGGAAGGCGGTTTCAATCCCAGGTTCTTTGACTCGAACGGTCCATTGCGCGGCTTCAAGGGAAACGTGACCGACGGCGGCATCCGCGAGCCGATGATCGCCCGCTGGCCGGGCCACGTACCCGCCGGAAAGACGACTGACGCGCCCGTGTACTTTGCTGATATGATGCCGACCTTCGCCAAGCTCACGGGCGCGAAAGCGCCGAGCGGTATCGATGGCGTCGACATCTCGCCGACGCTCGATGGCAAAGACCAGCCTGCACTCTCCGAGCGCTTCATGTACTGGGAGTTCGATCGAGACGGCGTCGTCGCGCAGTCGGCGCGCTACGGCAAATGGAAGGCTGACCGCGAACCGAAAACGTCGAAGATCGAACTGTACGATCTTTCGAATGACGCTGGCGAATCGCATAACGTCGCCGACGAGCACGCAGATATTCTTGCCAAGTTTACAGAGTACTTCCGCACGGCGCGGAAGGATTCTCCCACCTGGCCGATGGTCGTGAAAACGAAACCCGGAGCGAAATCAGGCGGGGCGAGCGCCGAATGACGGTAGGCGGCGCCGGGGCAGTCGCCGCCTACCACTTTCTCACGATTCCGGGCGCCACATGCTACGTGCCGAGCACGCAGCAGCGCTTGCGGCGAAATTGGTTTGTATCGCGCGGCCGCAAGGCGCTTTTGAGTTTGCATCGTTGATAGACTGAATTTGGCGGGGAGAAGACGGAGAAAGAATGAGGCTGCCCCTTTGGTGTTTGTGCGCGGCCGCGCTGGCCTGCGCAGTGGCGTTCGCGCGCCCGGCTTGCGCCCAAGCCACAAAACCTAACATCATCCACATCTTTGCAGATGACTTGGGCTTCGGCAGCGTCGGCTTCGAAGGTCAAACGCAAATCAAAACGCCGAATCTCGACGCCCTCGCCGCCGGCGGCATGACCTTCACGAACGCGTACGCCGCTTCGGTGTGCGCCGCCAGCCGCGCGACTTTGTACACGGGCTTCAACTCCGGCCATGCCAACGTCGATGGCAACAGCGAGCTCACGCAAGGCTTCCGGTCCGATGAGGTCATGACCGGCACGGTGATGGAGCAGGGCGGCTACAACACGGCCGTGTTCGGCAAGTGGGGTTTCGGGGCCGACGGCGTGCGTAGCCTCACCACGACAGACCCGCAGCCTTCGATCAATTCGGCTAGTAGCTTGCCGACGAATCACGGCTTTCAAACCTTCTACGGCCTGCTGAATCACGGCGCTGCTCAAGATTATTTCTACAGCTGGATGTGGAAGAACGACTCCAGCTCGCCCAACGGTGTTTCGCTCGTGCCGAACAACGGCGGCCCCGGCGGTACGCCCGTTTACTCGCACGATCTCATTGCCGCGCAGTCCGAGCAGTACATTACCGCGCACGCCGGAGATAGCCAGCCGTTCTACATGCAGGTGAATTACACGATTCCCCACTTCGATATCGACCAGATCTCCGAAGTGCCGGGCGGCCTTGGGCAGTATGCCAACCTGCCCTGGACCGACCAGGAAAAAGAGTACGCCGCCATGATCACGCGAATGGACTCGAGCGTCGGTTCGCTAATGGCGAAGCTCGATGATCCAAACGGCGACGGCAATCACTCGGATAGCATTCTCAAGAACACGCTCGTGATATTTACTTCCGACAACGGCGCGAGCACCGAAGACGGCGCGCCGCGCGATTTCTTCGACGCCAACGGCCCATACCGCGGCGGCAAGTTTGACCTCTACGAAGGCGGCATCCACATGCCGCAGGTCGCTTATTGGCAAGGTACAATCGCTCCCGGCTCGACGTCGAGCTACCGCACCGACCTCCCTGATTTCATGGCCACTGCGGCCGATCTCGCTGGCGTCGATCCGCCCGTCGGCATTGATGGCACCTCGCTCGCTCCAATTCTAACGGGCCAGGGTCACCTCAAGCAGCGCAACTACCTGGTGTTCGAGCACCAAGGCTCGCGCCTCGATCCTAATACGCCGATCGGCATCTGGAGCGTCGTCCGGCAGGACGGTATGAAGTTGATCCGGTTCGATGACGCGACCGAAGAGCTTTTCAATGTGAATTCGGATCCGGGCGAGCAGTCGCCGCTTAACCTGGCGACGTCAGCAAATTTGCAAATTGCACAAGAACTGGAAGCCGACGCAATTGCCGACGATGTCACGCGCGGCAGCGTGCAATACAAGACGTGGTCTGGCCCGAACGGCGGCGACCTCGCCGCGCAGGCCAACTGGGGCTCCAACGCGCCGCCCGATCGATACTGGTCGGCGACCGTCGCAAACACCGGCACGACGCCAGCCATCGCTCACGTTGCGAGCGATGTAACCACGCTTGGCGTCGAGGTTAAAGGCCAGTCCGCATTGCAAGTCGTCCAAGTTCACTCTGGAAAAACGCTGACAGGGCTGAATGAAGTCCGCGTCGGTGCTCACGGTCGCATCGACGTGGACGGCGGCACCGTCACGTCGAGTCGCTGGACGAATATCGAAGCCGGCGGGCAAATCACCGGTCACGGCGTTATCAAAGGCGATGTGTACAACGCCGGCGCGATTGCACCAGGCAAAGCGGCGGGCGACCCGGCTTGGCCGATCGCCGCTCCCCCTGCGCTTCCGCCAACGACGCTCAGCACCGGCGTACTGACTGCGATGTCTTTCAACATGTCGGGCGTGCAAGATGATGTGCCTGTGAGCGCGACCTCCACGCAAAGCCAGTACCTACAGCTCGCGCACGGTTTGGACTTCGGTCCGAACGTCGGCCCGCGTTGGACGGGCGGCGGCACCGATGCCGGCAATGAGCTCAACACGATCGGCTACACCGCGAGTTCGCTCGCAGACGCAATTACGAACGGCGAGTACGTTACGTTTACGGTGAATCCCGTCGATGGCGCGGGCATCGTTCCCAGCTCCGTCAGTTTCAATCTCTGGCGTAATGGCGGTGCGGCCGCCACCAATTACGCGATTCTTTCCAGCGTCGGCGGCTTCACCTCCAGCGCAGCGCTCATTCAGGCTAACTACACCGACTCATCGATCTCTCATCAACACGCGCTTACGGCCAGCATTCCCACCGTCGCCGACGCGATTTCCAGTCCTGTTGAATATCGGCTGTACGCGTGGGGCGCGACCGACCCCCGCGGAAATACCCACATCAACGCCGCGTCGCTCTCGGCGAAGTTTGTCAGCGTGAACTCGCTCGATTTCAATTTCGCCGGCGTTCAAGATGGCGCGCCGCTCACCGCCACCAAACGTCAGAGCTCAAATATCACCGTGACCCAAGGGCTCAGCTTCGGCTCAGGTACGCGCGCGCGCGGCGCAAACAATGTGGGCAATGAGTTCAACGTGGCTGGCTTCTCGACTAGCACGTCGCTCCAGTCGGCCATTGATGGCAACAACTATCTGACATTTTCCGTCCAGCCGGTCGCCGGCATGGCGATGTATCCCGACAGCGTCAGCTTCAGCCTGTGGCGGCAAAACACCAACTCCGCAACCGATTACGCCATCCTGTCGAGCATCGCCGGCTTCGGATCGAGCCAGCAAGTCGCCCAGACACATTTGACCACGACTGGAGCAGCTAACACGTTCGCGCTCGGTGGGCCGTTCATCAGTTCTCAACCTACAACATCTGCCGTGGAGTATCGGCTTTACGGTTGGAATGCAGCCACGTCGCTCGATGACACTCACGTAGTTGCCGCTTCGATGCGTGCGCGATTCGCATCCGTACCCGGCGCTTCGATCAATCCCACAGGCAATCTCACGGTGCAGGGCGACTTCTACCACCTGGCTGGCGGCCAGCTCGCGATCGACCTCGGCGGTACGAACGCCGGCGTCGATTACGATACGCTTAGCGTGCAGGGCAAAGCAGATTTAGAGGGCGACCTCGCGGTGTCACTCGTTAACGCCGGCGCCTTCACGCCCGCGCTTGGCAACACGTTCAGCATCCTCACCGCAACAGGCGGCGTCACCGGGCAGTTCGCGAATCTCTCGCTGCCAGTGCTTTCAAGCGACCTGGCTTGGCGTGTGGATTACCTGCCTACTTCCGTCCGCTTGGACGTGCTTCTGTCCGCCGATTTCAACCAGGACGGCGTGGTCGACGATCGAGACTACGTCGTCTGGCGCGCCCGCGGCCTAAGCCAGGCCGATTACCTGAACTTCCGGTCGCACTACGGCATGAGCGTCACGCTTCCGTCCGGCGCATCGGCTTTCGGCTCGTCGAACGCGGTGCCTGAACCCACGTCGCTCATACTTCTCGGCATCGTTGCAGTGTTCGCTTCCCTGCGACGCACGCAGCCGGCCGCCTAATCGCCCGCTCACTTGGCGTTCAGGCTTAGCAGATACGCCAGCAGTGCGTAGTAATCTTTTTCCGGCATTTGCTCGATGACGTTGCCGGGCATCGGTGATAGCGCCGATTGCTTTTTCTCGGCAACCTCTGACTTCGGCAGTCGCACCTGCTGGCCATTCGAATCGTTAAATACCAGCGTCTCTCCTTCCTCACGCAGTCCAAAGCCGCTGAGAACTTGCCCACCTTCCGTCTCGATCATCACGACACGAAACGCAAGGTCGACGTTCCGATTCGGATCGAGCGAGTCCTCAAGCAGCCGATCGAGACCGCGATTGCCGATGCCGTCGAGCCCCGGGCCAATTGTCTTGCCGACGTCGCCGATTTTATGGCAGTTGGCGCACACGCTCTTAGCAAACACCGTCTTGCCAACTTCCGGATCGAACTTCCCGGCGAGGAACCCGGCCTTGCGCTCCGCGATCAGTTTGCTAATCCGGTCATCCGCGGGCGAAAGGTTCGCGGTAAGATCGGCGATCTGCTTGTCGAGATCGGGAAGACCGGAAGCCTTCAGGCGATCGACCACGGAAGCTTCGCGTAATAACGTCGCGGAAGCGCGGCCCTCGCGAATTTCCTTTAGCAAGCTTTCGGCCGAATCCCGATGCCCGCCCAAACCCGCCGCGATGAGAATGGCGACGGACTCCGGCGCCGATTTCAATGAGGCCAGCAGCGTGGCGCGGGCTTCCGGCAAATCGATTCGCGCTAACTGCTGGGCCGCCAGTTGGCGATCCGCTGTCGGCGCGCTCGTGTCGGAAAGCACTTTACTCAGCGCTACGATCGCCCGCTTTGGCTCGAGCGTGATGAGCGCCTCGGTCGCAGCCAGTCGCGTAATCAAGTTCGGATTGGTGGCGCTGGCAAGCTGTTCGATCTGCGGCGCCAGCGGCGCGAGTTTCAACTGTCCAGCGAGCCGGATCAACTCGGCACGCATCGAGCCAACCGGGCCCACAGGTTTTTCCGGCAACGTGATCACCGCCGGCTCGAATCGCGAGACCGCGATCCACGCGAAACCCGTCAGGTCGGTAATTCCGTCAACAACTTCCACGTGGCCGTGGCGGCCAGCATAAGCGGTGAGATCCCACTCGTAACGCCGAGCGATATCGTCGCGCGGCGGGGCAGTGCGGGCGACCTCGGTCCCATCATCCAGCACAAGACGAACAAAGTTCAGCTTGCGCGGCGGAGCGTTTGGCAAGCCATCGTGTCCGCACATCCAGAAGCCGAGCTTTGCCGGCAGTTCAAACGAAGGACTGCGCAGCGTGCCGCCCAATTGCTCGCCGGCCGGCAGCGAGCTCATCATCATCATTGAGTTGCCGTCGTTGTATGCACGGATCTGCGGTGCCCAGGGGCTAGCCGTTGCTTGCGCCCCGGCGAGTGGAATGTTGCACCACTCGACCGAATCATCGGCCGCGAGCTCCGTTTTCAACAACTCGGTCAGCGCCGATCGCAATCGATCCGTGAGCGGCAAGCCACGTTGCTGCAGCCCATCGGCCAGTGCCTGCAGGAGTTCGACTTGTTGCAGCGTGTTACCTGCGAAGCGCTTCTGGATGTTGGCGATCATCGCATCGACGCTGGCGCGATCGACGTAACGCGCGGCAGCCGGCAAGGCTTTAACAAGCACTTCATCACTCACGCGGCCATGTAGCGCCTCGTCGAAAATTAATAGCGCAGCCGGGCCGGTTGGCGCGGTGGCTGCGAAGTCGACCAATTGCTTGCGGTCCTTCTTCGACATTTTGAGCGTCAACAATTTATCTGCCACTTGCGGACTGCGAATCTGATCGCGAATCGCAATTCGAATCTCGTGATAAAGCTCCGTATCATGCTGGTCCGCTTTCGCCAACGCGTCCAACAGAGGAGAAAGATTTTCCGCCGCGGGGTGCTTCGATAACGCCTCCGCCGCCGCCCGGCGCACGAATGCATTCGGATTTTCCAGGGCCGTTCGCACTAATTCGGGTTGCCAACCCTTCCACTCCGCCGTCTCGCCCAGCGCTTTGACGAGGTGCACTTGCACGATTGCCGGCGATTTCACCGCCATCACCTTATGCGCCACGGCTTCGGGAATGCCCTCGGTACGCTTGAGAATCCAAATGGCGTGGGCCGGCTGCGCGAACTCGGCGCCCTTCATGTCGCTCCCTTTCGCGCCGGTGAGATCATGCAACAACAGATCTCGCGACATCGTGGCGGCCTCCTTCGGGAAGGCATCTAGCAGTTGGTTCGTCGCAAGCACGCGAACCGTCAAGTTCGGGTCACGAAGCTGGGCGAACAACTGTTTCGCATCCAGCTTTGGCAAGTCCTTCATCGGCGTTACGCCCGCTGAAGGCGACTTTTGCTCGGCATCACCTTTGTACACAACGCGCCAAATGCGGCCACGCTCACGGTCGCGCTTCGGATTTGTCAACGGAACTTCGTAATGGCCGATGATGCAGTTATAAAAGTCCGCCACATAGAGGGCGCCGTCTGGCCCCGGTTGGATATCGACCGGCCGAAACCAAGGATCATCGCTCGTGAGGAAATCCTCAACTTTTATCACCGTTGGCGTGGAACCCGTCCACGTCAACCGATCGCAATGAACCCGGTTCGTGATGACGTTCCCAACGAAGAGCACATCGCGGTACTCCTTCGGAAAGTTAGGCGACGTACTGTACGTGACACCCGCGATGCCGGTGCCGCCATGATCGATGTGAGTAATCTCCGGGGCAAAACCTAGCCCGTCGTGCGGCTTGCCGAAGCTTTGGTAATAGCCTTCACGCAATAGCAGCGTCACGGCCGAGGAATGGCAATCCGCCGAAAACAAATTCCCAAGCGGGTCGAAGCTGAGCCCAAACGGATTCACTTGCCCCCAACTGTACTGCTCGATCGCCGAGCCATCCGGACGAAAGCGATACGTATTGCCAGAGTTCATGTGGAGCACGTCCGGCCCCGTGCCCCCGATCTTCACGTGACTGTCGTTGCTGAACCCGTGATTGGCGTAAATCCAACCATCAATCCAGCGTGTGAACGCGTTCTGATCGCCGTGTGTATCGGTCACGCCAAACGGGCCGAACATCACCGTTCGCTTGTCGGCGACGCCGTCGCCGTTGGTATCGGTGAAGCGCCAGATATTCGGAATCGACCACCCGATCGCCTCCGTATCGCTCAGCGGTACGACGCCAATCGGAATGCTCAAATGTTCGGCGAAACGGTGGGTTTTCTGTGCTTTACCGTCCGCTCCAAAGCTGCTGAATATGCTGATCGCGTCCCGCGCGGCCTCTTCGCTCTTCGCCGGGAATGGATACTCGATGGTATGAGTCACCCACAAGCGGCCATGCGCATCGAACTTCAAATTGATCGGCTTGTGAATCTCCGGTTCCGAGGCCACGAGTTGAACCTCGAAGCCCGGAGGCACGTGGAGCTTTTTAACTTCCTCCGCGGGAGTCAACGCCGGAGTTTCCGCAATCAGCGGCTGGGCGCCAACATATTTACAGAACAGGAGCGTAAACATCGTGCCCGCAACTGCGGCACGGCAAATCGAGAGTTTCATGGCTAGAGGGGTCGCCATTAAGCAAGGCGACGCAATAAGGCGGCGAGGGGTGGGAGGCCACGGCGTCTTACCAACCGAGACCGTGGCGAGCTACGGTCATTGTACAACATCGCGGTCAAAATGGCGCACGAGTGGTGCGAGAATTAACAAGAGTCTCGCAAACGTGCCGCCGCAGTTTGTGCAAACTTTCGCAAGTGGTTTCAGGGCGCGTTAGTGTTCATCACCGCGGCCGTGATGAACCAGCCGTCCTTTTCGCTTCGCACCATCGTCGCGTGGGGACCGAAATACCGCCGGATGGACTCGAACTCGGGCAAGCTCGATCCGTCTACTTGCTGCTTTCGCGGGCCGCCGATCTTTCGATCGGCATCGGTGGTCAGCATGTTGTTGAGCATCTTACCGACCATTGATTTTGACTCCGGCATCCGGTTCTGGCGGACCAATTCGAAGATCGGGCGAACTTCTTCATCGCCGCGGCCAAAGCTCCACGCGCTCCGGTCGCCCGGCGCCACTTTATCCATGGCTGCAATCAGTTGCTTATAATCCGCGCTGCTGGCCAAGCGTTCCCGCTGACCAAAGCCTTGCAGCACCTCGGTCATGTAAGCCACGTCCGAAGCCAGCATCAGGTGTCCGAGCGCGACAGTGATCGCCGAATTGGGAAGCACATTCTCGCGTTCCTTTTTGGGCGCCTTACTGCCGTTCGAACCTTTTTTCGTGAAACCGGGCACTTCAACTTGCGGTTCTTCGACGGCGTTCGACCTCGCGATGCGCTCCCAGATGACGTACTCGCCAACCTCGCGGCGTTTCACGTCGCGCTCGCTCTTCATCCACTTCTCAAGCGTTTTGGCAACTGCCGCTTCATCCTTTGCCTCGATCGCGAACACCGACCGTTCGCTGTTTTCGGTAATCGGGACGTCGTAGCTCGTAATCACGCTGATGCGATTCGTAAGGTTGCCGATAAACTCTTTTCGAACGTCGACTTGGGGGCCGTACGGGTCGGTCGACCAGCCTTCAACCGCGTTCTTCCAGGCGTCTTCGTGGTCCTGAACGGCGTCGAACAGCGGGCCAATATTATCGAACGCATCGACGAGGTTCATATTCACCGTCGTATAATTCGCAATCATCCGCGGCACCCACGACTCGGGTTCGTTCGCTGGCGCATTCAAAAATTGCATCATCCGCATGGAAAGATTCCACCGCAGCGGATCGTTTTCTTTTCCCTTGACCGGCGGCGCATAAACCGAAGCCCGCAGTAAGAACTCTACGTTCCCGTCCGCTGATTGATTGACATACCCGCCCGCGCCCAGGACGGCGTCGAAGCCGTTGTCGTACATGATCTTCGCCATGTCTTGATCTCGGTGCCGCTGGGTCTTTCGCAGCGTACGGGCGGCGAATACGAAACCAAACGGCTCGACGAACCACCGCGCCTCCGGTTCGAGCTGGCCGGCTTGTTTCTGGCAGCGGTTCATCGTCTCAACATACGCCGTTACAGATTTCAGGTTGTCTCGCGAGTTGCCGTCGAAGCGCTTCAGCATCGCTTCGGCTTCGGCGCGGTCATCGACTCCGCAGAGAAGGTTGTCTTTAAGAAAGTAGACGGTCTGCAGCTTCGCGCCGCCCTTGTCGGCAGGCGCATCGAAAACAACCAGAGACGTGTCGCCCGATTTGGCGTTTGACTTTTTTCCTCCCCGGCGGGCAAAGGTTTTCTCAATACGATCCAAAAGCTGCTCGGCTTCCTTCTCGTGGCCGGTCACGTCAATCGTGATCGCCATTGCCGCGTCCGGAGTCTTGCGTTCGATAATCGCCAGGCTCAATTCGCCGCCCGTCACGCCCTTCAATTCCTCCAGCGTCAGGCCGAGCTTGCGTTCTAGCGCGTCGTACTCATCGTGCAATTGATGTCGCAGGTCATTTTCGAACGCCTGCATCGTTTCATCGTTGAACAACTCTCCGAGCTGGGTCTTGTTCCAACGGTCTTGGAACTCCTTGGGGTGTGCGACCGACAAATAGCCCTTGGTTGTTTTGGGCAGCAACGTATCGCTCGGCGGCGCGGCCCAAACCTGCGTTTGACAGGCGATTAGGAGCGTGGCCACCCACACGAATCGTCGGCAAAGGGCGTTGGCAATCAACAAGATGAAATCTCCTCGATGCGGGAAGGGATCCGGGCAGGGCGGGGTAGAGTGGGGACCGATGGTTCTTCCTCTTTGGTCATCGGCCGGCACCATGCCCGAGCCTTCGTGGCTCTTAAAAATCCGGTAGAAGTTGCCGGTCGGGGCAAACCGTTGCGGCCATTATAACGGCTACTGCCGGCTTGGAACGACCGCCAAAGCGGTCGTTTTCGCGAGTTTGAGTTGGCGACCTTCATCGCCCTAACTCCAATGCAAGTAACAGGAACGGTCTAATTCACGAGCTCGCGTCGGTGGCTTAGGTAGTCCCAGATGACGTAGCGGTCGAGGTCACGGCCGGCGGTGAAGAACACGCGACCCGAGGTCGATTCGGCCAGGCGGAAGGCGAATCGCACGTCTTCCTCGGTCTGCGACCAGCTGGGCAGAAGAAACAGATTGATCGTTATACCTTCGCGCTGACAGGCCAATCCTTCGCGCATCGTCGCCTGCTCCGTCCGCGGATCGGGCGGGTAGAGCAGGTACAAGGTTTGGGCTTCGAAGTGGGCGGTGGGCAGGCCATCGGTAATGAGGATGATTTGCTTGTTGGGGGTATCCTGCGAAGCGAGCAGCCGGCGGGCCAGCGAAAGGCCGTGCTGGATGTTCGTGAAATGGGGTGGGATGCGGAACTCGCTCATGTCGTCGCGGCTCATGTCGGCGCTCAGGCGAACGACGGAATTGAACACCGTGACGGGCTTGGGCATGAGGTTCGCGATGCGGCCCGGCTCGACCAGTTTGGCGAAGGAATAGACTTCGATAAACCGCAGCCAATCGCCCGGGTACTCGGATGAAATAAGGCCTTCGAGCGCGAGGCCCATGCGTTTGACGTTGATGTACTGACCGTCGTAGCGCATCGAGCCGCTCATATCCATCAGGACACACGTGGCGCACTTGGGATTGTTGCGCGTGCGGTGGACTTGGATGTCGCTGGAATCGAATCGCACCGGTAGGCCAGGGCCTTTGCGGACGAGGGCGTTGATGAACGTGCCGGTGATGTCGAGGTTCGCGATCGAATCGCCGAATTCGTAATCTTTGGTGGCTTGCAGCTCGACGGCGCCTTCGCCGACGATCGGGCCTTGGTGCCGGCCGGTGCGGGATGGCGCGAGCTCGCGAAACAGGCGTTCGAGGAGCTTGCCTTGGAACAGCCGCATCGCTTTCGGCGTCATGCGGTAGCTGCCGGCTTTTTGTTCGAGGCCCTGTTGCTCGGCCATTTGGCGGAGGTAGTTTTGCACTTGCTGCTGCAGCTCGCCGAGTTGGTCGACGTCACCGGGCTCGGCGAACTCGGAGAGCAAGTCCATATCGATGATGCCGATGCGGGCCGTCTTGCGAGCTTCTTCGAGCTGCTTCAAGAGCTCGTCGATTTTTTCGAGCTCTTCTTTAATTGCCAGGGCCTGCGGGACGCTCATCGGCTCGTGGCCCGTGAATTCGTATTTGGAAGCGAGTTCGTCGACTTCGTATTTTTCGCCGAGCCGTTCGATGACGTTGACCAGGGAGCCGGCCCACGGCGATTGGTCGTCGCCAGCGGCGTACCAGAGGCGTTCGAGGTCGCGAATTTGTTCGGTCTTCACGGCGTGGTAGAAGGCTTTGCGAAACTTCTTTGGGACTTTGGTTTCGGTAGACTGATCGATGAACGCTTGGTTGGCGCGCTGCTCGACGGTTTTCGTTTCGTAGCGGGCGAGGATCTTGCGTTTGCGTTCCTCGAGCATCGCGATGAGGGCGTCAATGCTGGGGCCGAGCCCGGCGATTTGGCTGGGATCGAGATGGATCGCCCGGGCGAGCTCTTCTTCGGTGAGTTCGCGGTGCTCCCCGAACATGAGCATGTGTTCAAGGGCGGCCGAGGCCAAATCGGGCGGCGGCTGCGTGGGGCTGGGGAAGCGAGCCGGGTCGTACTTCTGATAGGCGTGGATGACGCCGCCGAGCGTGTTGCGATTGGCCATGAGGGTATTATAGCGCGATGCTCGGGAATTAAAGGGCTTGAACGGGGCATTCGGGGATGGCGCGGGGGGCGGATCGTGTGCGGTGCTGGGTTTTATGTGTGGCACTCGCCCACTGAAGCGGGCTCGCCTGCGGGGTGTTTGGTGTGGGGCGGGGGTGATAGCGGAGACTTGGTTGCGAGGGCTTTCGAATATTGGTGAACAGCGCGCGACACGATTTTTTAATCCAAAATTCGTGCGGACAACAAGTCTTTACACTGCAAAACGAGGCATTTCGCTTCAGGCGCGGGGGGAATATTGGGAATTTGATGTGTCTCGTCGGTTCCATGGATTCACGAAAACTCCGGCGGTCCCGGACTCCTTTTCCAGCGCAGCGCGCAGCGTGAACGGATCGGGGACGGCGTTCGCCATCTCGATCGTTTGGATAAGAGCGGCTTCGGACTTAGGAGGGCGAGGCTCCTGCCGAGCGCTGGTTGCAGTCCAGCACGGCTCAGCGGGAGCTTCGCCCTCCCGTTTGAAAAATCTCGTGCGAATATACTTTTGTACACTGAGCGGAATGAGAGCCTAGCACAGGTCGTGGCACAAAAGCAATTAAAAAGTTCGCGGATTGAGGAGTACCCAGGGCTTCGCCCTGGGCTATCACATTGCGCCCCGTTGGGGCTTAAGAATCGATACGTGAAAGTTGGTACTCAAGGCCTCGGGGCGTCGGATTAGGGTTTAGGCTTGGTCGTTGCGTTGGGCTTAAGGCTTGGGACATCGGATTGGGCTCAAATTTCCCGGCCGCTCGGTTCGTCGAGTTTTCGCGTGCGGCGATTCGCTGCGATTATACTGGAGGTTCTTGGAGTTGGATTTGTTGGCGGGGTTCCTGGTCGCTGAAGCGACCAGGCCGTCGGGGGGAAGGGCGTTGGCGGCGGCGGGGTTGGTCGGGATTTTGGTGCTTTGGTGCATGGTGCTTGGGTATGAATCTTTTTAGTTGGCGCCGACGATCGAAAAAGAATGACCGGCCGGCGGCTGCGCATATGACGTGGGCGCATACGAGCGTCGGTCGGTCGATTTCGCGGACGGGCGTCTTTCTCAAAAAGCAGATTTGGATTTGGCCGATTCTGGCCGTGGTGCTGCTGACGATTATTGGTCTCGGCGTGCGGCATGCGATTGTGACCACGATGGAGGAAGGGCTGCGGTCGGAGCTGCAGACGCTGCTCGATGTCGAAACGTCGATGCTCGAAACGTGGTTTCACGATCAGCGGTCGACGGCGGAATCGCTGGCGAATGGCGTCGATCTGCGGAAATTGGTTTATGAGCTGCTAGAAAAGACCCAACCGGATAGCGTCGAACAACCTAAGGACGGCAAATCGATCGCGGATATTCGGTCGCAGCTTGATAAGAACTTGGCGCCGGCGCTCTCGGCTCACGACTTCATTCGCTTTCTAATCGCTGATAAGTCGAAGCGGATCATCGCGGCGACATCGCGCGAGCTCATCGGCCAGCAAGATATTCCAGAGTATGACTCGTTTATTTCTCGGGCGCTGGCGGGCGAGACTTGTGTGTCGACGCCGTTCCCAAGCAGTGTGGCGTTGAAAGATGAGAACGGCCGGCTGCGTACTGGCGTGCCGACGATGTATGTGTGCGCGCCGATTCGTGATGAGAGCTTTCAGGTGGTGGGGGCGCTGGGGCTTCGCATTCGGCCGGAGCAGGAATTCACGCGGATTCTGCAGTTGGGCCGCGTGGGGACCACAGGCGAGACGTACGCATTTAATAAAGACGGGCTATTCGTATCGAACAGCCGGTTTGATGACCAGTTGATTTTGTTAGGTCTGCTACCCGACCAGGAAAACTCGCATTCGATTTTGCAGCTTTCGGTACGCGACCCGGGTGGTGATATGACGCAGGGTTTCCGACCCATGAAGCTGCGTCGCGAACTGCCGCTGACGCGGATGGCGGCCGATGCGATTGCCGGGAACGCGGGCAACGACGTGTCGGGCTATCGGAACTTCGGCGGCGTAAAGGCTGTGGGCGCCTGGCGATGGTTGCCTGGTACGAACATGGGTGTTGCCACGGAGATCGATTATTCGGAAGCGTTTCGGCCGCTGGCGATTTTGGAGTGGACGTTTTGGGGGTTATTCACGCTGCTGGCTTTGAGCGCGATTGCGATTTTCGTGTTCACGCTGTTACTCGCTCGTTCGCGGCGTGAGGCACAGAAGGCGGCGATCGAGGCTCAGCAAATCGGCCAATATAAATTGGAACAGAAGCTCGGAGCCGGCGGGATGGGCGTCGTGTATAAGGCGCAGCATGCGATGCTGCGCCGGCCGACGGCGGTGAAGATGCTCGACATCGATAAGGTGAACGCCGGCGCTTTGGAGCGGTTTGAGCGCGAGGTGCAAATCACCAGCCAGCTTAATAATCCGAATACGGTCGCGATTTACGATTTTGGCCGGACTCCGGAGGGCGTTTTCTATTACGCCATGGAATACCTGGATGGGATCGATTTGCAAACGCTGGTGGACCGATACGGGCCGCAGTCGCCGGCGCGTGCGATTCACATTCTGCAGCAAGTGTGCGGGTCGCTGTATGAAGCCCACTCGCTGGGGCTGGTGCATCGCGATATTAAGCCGGCGAATATCATGCTCAACCGGCGCGGCGGGCAACCGGATGTGGTGAAGGTGCTGGACTTTGGTTTAGTGAAGTCGCTCGATGATCAGCACCGGGCCGGGGCCACGCAGAACGCGTCCCTCACGGGAACGCCGCTCTACATGTCGCCCGAAGCGAT
>DATBAY010000186.1:0-5582 GCA_036271295.1 Lacipirellulaceae bacterium
TTGACCAGCTCATCGATGTGGGCCTTAAACGACTCCGAAAATTGCCGATTCAGCGGATCGCTTTGGCCCGTGTGGACGCGCTGCCCTTGTTGGGCGAGCATTTCATTCTCGCTTAATACGCGCACTCCTTGGCCAATGAGCTGAAACGCATCGTTCGTATCCGAGCGGCCGATCCCGTCATAATTCAGCGTGAACCACCATCGCAGCACGCTCATCGCTGGCGGCTGTTCGCCTGGCCGCAGGTGGATCGAGCTGAGATAACTCTCCACGCCGTCGACCCCGTCGGCCAACCCCATTCCAATGAGCTTCATGTGATAGTCCGCTTCCACGAGCACACCCGCCAACCGACTCGCCGAATCGACGCCGAAGATTTCAATGTCTTGCCGCCCGACTGTATCTCGCAAATCGCCCAACCATTTAGTGCGCTGACTCGGCTCAAGCGGCTTCTTACTGGACTCCGCCAAAAACGCTTGCGTTTTGGCGAGCGCTTCCTGCCGAGGATTGATCGAACAACCGAAGTGGCTATCCGCCGCATTCGCTCCGCGGCGTAGCAACACCAATAAATCGTCGAGCCGCACCACAGGCTCGTTCGTGGCTTTCGAAAGAATTCGGCCGTCGTCATTCACATACCAAGCGCTCGCCGGCCCAGCGATGACAAGGTCGCCTGACTCCGGATATACAAACACGTATTCCACTCGTTCTAACCCCGCGAGCGTCAGCATCGTGGGATCAAGCCGTTCGTGTGCCGTCTGCCGCCGCGCGATCTCGCGATCAAGGCGAGGTAACGATACGAATCTTAACTCGCTTGCGTGGGTCGCGCCGCGTGGTTCATCGAAAAGCCTCGTGGGCGCCCGCCCACGTTTAGCAGCAAGTTCGCTCGGAGCACCACCGACTTTGACCACAGTCTTCAGCCGCAACATGCCGCCTGCATCCACCAGCACTCCACCCGGGAACGGCCGAATCTCCGCCTGGCCGCCGCCGTTGTCGCTCCACGTGTCGGTCGCAACCGTCGATTGAATCAGATCGATCAACGAATCAAAATCCGCGTTCGCGGCCGCGCCGCGCTTCCCGTTTGAATTGCCGGAATTGCTCGAGGTGAAATTTGCGCCCGGACCGAACAACGCACCACCATTCTGTCCGCCCGGAATGACCGCCGCGTTTATAAAGTCTCTCGGCAGCGGCGCCGGTTGCTGATTCGGAGCTTGGGCCCAGGCAACAGTTGTCCAGAAAACTGCGAAGACGCACACGATACGGAGATAATTCGGCGAGAAGAGCGCGACGCGCATGACAGCCCTCCTGAGGGGTTTCTGCCTTAATCGTAACCATTCGCAGGCGTTATTCCCAGAAATCCGGCAAAGTGAAGGGAGGGTGCCCCGCCGGGCATAAAGGACGCATCGGTAAAAACAGCTCATTTTCAACGTGCAGCCACAACTCCGACCGGTTACAATGAGTGACGCGAAAGCCGAGGCGATTCCAACCCGCCTAATTTGCTCGTGGGAAACTACTTCGTAGTAACCTGCGGGCCGATCGCCTCGCGAGGGACCGCCGCCGGTTGCCTCGTTCGCGCCCGCCGACTGGAATCCGACGCCTACGGGCGTTTCGCCTCCGCAGCTCAAAGGTGCCCGATGCACTTCCGACGCCGAAAATTGGTGCGTGCGGCGCTGCTTTTCGCTGCCCTCTCGGCCGGCTGTTTCGGAGAAGCATTCGCGGATGGCGGCGTGACGCCGGAAGGCGCCGAGTTCTTTGAAACGCACATTCGGCCCGTACTCGTCGAAAAGTGCTACGGCTGCCATTCCGCCGAAGCAAAAAAGCTGAAGGCGGGCCTGCGCCTCGACACCGCCGAACGCATGCGGGCTGGCGGCGAATCGGGTGCGATCATCGTTCCCAACAAACCGGACCAAAGCCCGCTCATTTCCGCACTGAAGTACGAATCCAGTGAAATGCCGCCCAGCGGCAAGTTGCCGGACGCCGTCATCAACGACTTTGTGAAGTGGGTCGCGATGGGAGCACCTGATCCACGCACAGAGGCCAACCCCGACGTCGCGCCGACGAAAAAACCCGATCCATTCGACCACTGGGCCTACAAACACCCGCAAACAGTCGCACCGCCCTCCGTGACAAATGCAGCCGCTGCTCGCGGTGACATCGATCGCTTCGTCGTCGCCAAATTGGAAGCCACGCACCTGTCGCCCTCTCCCCAAGCGCCGCCACGCGCCCTTCTGCGGCGACTCTTCTACGACCTCATCGGCCTGCCTCCGACCGCGGAAGAACTCGACAAGTTCGCCGCTGATGCCAGCGATGCTCAGTACGAAGCGATCGTCGATCGCCTGCTCGCCTCGCCGCGTTTCGGCGAACGCTGGGGCCGGTATTGGCTCGATGTGGCGCGCTACTCCGACACCAAAGGTTATGTCTTCCAAGAAGATCGAAACTACAAGGGAGCCTTCGCCTATCGCGATTGGGTGATCAACAGTTTCAACGCCGATCTGCCGTACAACAAGTTCGTAGTCGACCAGCTCGCTGCCGATCAAACCGGCGACGCCTCTGCCGCGCCGGCCACTGGCTTTCTCACGCTTGGGCGGCGCTATCTCAACAATCCGCCCGATATCATCAACGACCGCATTGATGTCGTCACCCGCGGCATGCTCGGCATGACCGTCTCGTGCGCTCGCTGCCACGACCATAAGTACGACCCAATCCCCGCGGCCGATTACTACGCCCTGTATGGCGTCTTCGCCAGTTGCGAAGAGAAGCCCCACGATGATCGCCCGCCAGAAATGGTCGACTCTGCAAAACCTTACGATCCATACGTGTTCTTGCGAGGTAGCCCTGGCAATCGCGGTCCCAACACCCAGCGGCGATTCCTCACGGCCCTGACGACCGACCACAAACCAAAGCCGTTCGAACACGGCAGCGGCCGGCTGGAACTCGCGAACGACATCGCGAGCCGAGACAACCCGCTCACCGCCCGCGTCTGGGTGAACCGCGTGTGGGATCACCTCTTCGGCAAAGGCCTCGTCGATACGCCGAGCGACTTCGGCGTTCGTGGCACGCCGCCGACGCACCCCGAACTGCTCGATACGCTGGCCTGCGGTTTTATGGATGACAACTGGTCGACCAAACATCTCATCCACCAGATTGTTTTGTCTTCCTCCTATCGACAGTCGAGTGACACACGGCCTGAATGTGTGGCGGCCGATCCTGAGAACCGCCTTCTGTGGCGAGCGAATCGCCGCCGGCTCGATCTCGAATCGCTGCGTGATTCCCTGCTCGCAGTCGCCGGCCGGCTCGACGAAAAAATGGGCGGCCCCTCCGTTTCGATTGTCGATGCGCCGTTTTCGACGCGGCGCAGCGTGTACGGCTTCATCGAACGCCAAAACTTGCCCGCGTTCTTCCGCACCTTCGATTTCGCAAACCCCAACAATACCACGGCCGATCGAACCCAAACGACCATTCCGCAACAGGCGCTGTTCCTGATGAACAGCCCGTTCACGATCGAACAAGCGAGTTACCTGGCCTCTCGAAGCGAGAATTCTGAAAATGATGCCAAATCCGACTCGGCCACGGCCCACGTTCGCCGCATCGAACGTTTGTTCCGCAGCGCACTCGGCCGCGAGCCTTCGATGGATGAGCTGACCGACGCGCTTGAATTCGTCGACCGCGGCGATGCGAAGCAAACGACGAAAGCCCACGAGCAAATCGCTTGGCAATTCGGTTGGGGCACCTATGACGAACCCGCTCACACGGTTCACTTTCAGCCGTTGCCCCGCTATGAGAAAAACGCTTGGCAAGGCGGTGATAAACTTCCCGATCCAACGATCGGCTGGGCCGTACTCAACGCCGCGGGCGGGCACCCCGGCGACGCGGCCCACTGCGTCATTCGCCGCTGGACAGCGCCCACGGCCGGTACATTGCGAGTCGAAGGTTTGCTGGCCCATTCGGCAGAGCAGGGCGACGGTGTTCGCGGCCGGGTTATCTCCAGCCGCGCCGGCGTTTTGGGGTCTTGGGACGCGCACCACAACGAAGCCGTCACGAATCTGGCAGCATGGACGGTCGAGCAGGGAGAGACAATCGATTTCGTCACCGATTCGCGCTCGAGTGTTGATTACGATTCGTTCATTTGGGCCGTCACGATGCGGCTGAAGAAAAACGACAAGGCGCCTGAGCGGGTGTGGGAATCGGCGTCCGGTTTCCACGGGCCGCTCAATCCGCCGCTCACGCGGTGGCAGGAATTGGCCCAAGTACTGCTCATGAGCAACGAGTTTGCGTTTGTGGACTGAATGCGAGGTTCCAAAATGGCCCATCCCGTTCAATTCGATCAATTGGCTCTTACGCGGCGTGAGCTGCTTCACCGTTGCGGCATGGGTTTCGGTGCGCTGGCACTGGGAAACTTGGTCACGGGTGCACAGAAAGCGATGGCGAACACCGTCGATCCGCTGCAGCCGCATGCGCCCCCATTTCCAGCCAAAGCGAAACGCGTCATTCACTTGTTCATGAACGGGGGGCCTTCGCATGTCGATACGTTCGACCCAAAGCCGGCGCTCATGAAATATGCCGGCAAAACGCTTCCCGGCGGCACGCTGCCGACCGAGCGACCCACGGGTTCCGCGTTCCCGTCGCCATTCAAATTCCGCAAATATGGCCAGAGCGGCATTGAGGTGAGCGACCTGTTTCGGAACACGGCCGGCTCGATCGACGACATCTGCGTCATCCGCTCGATGCACGCCGACGTGCCAAACCACGAGCCGTCGCTGCTGCTGATGAACTGCGGCGACGCCCGCCAGATTCGCCCCAGTTTGGGTTCGTGGCTCTGCTACGGGCTGGGTAGCGAAAACCAAAATCTGCCGGCGTTTGTCGCGATGTGCCCCAATGGATACCCCATTCAAGAAACCCAGAACTGGCAGGCAGGCTTTCTGCCGGGGGTGTACGAAGGGGTGTACATTGATACGCAGCACACGCAGATCGAGAAACTGATCGAGCATATTCGCAACGATCGCATCTCGCTGCCCGACCAGCGGGCGCAACTGGATCTTTTGGAACGCCTCAACGCACGCCACGCGCAAGCGCGGCATGAGGATGGCGCACTTGAATCCCGCATTCGGTCGTTCGAACTTGGCTACCGGATGCAGACTGAGGCTTCGGACGCGTTCGACGTCCGTCGCGAGCCACAGTACATTCGCGACATGTACGGTCCCGGTGTGCAGGCTCGCCAGCTTCTCATCGCCCGCCGGCTGATTGAGCGGGGTGTGCGATTTGTGCAACTTTGGCACGGCGCCGGCCAACCTTGGGATAGCCATGATGACCTGCAAGTGAATCATGCGAGGTTGGCTGCGGAATGCGATCAGGCGATCGGGGCGCTCCTGGTGGATCTCAAGCAGCGGGGGTTGCTGGAAGATACGCTCGTGATCTGGGGCGGCGAGTTCGGGCGGACACCCTCGGTCGAGATGCCGAAGCAAGGGGCGAACGCCGGGAAGATCAATGGGCGGGACCACAACCACTATGGCTTCACTATGTGGATGGCGGGGGGCGGCGTGCGGGGCGGGTACGTGCACGGGGCGACGGATGAATTCGGTTTCAAGGCTGTC
>DATBAY010000187.1:0-12936 GCA_036271295.1 Lacipirellulaceae bacterium
TAGCACAGCGGAGTCCAATGCCATGGATGCAAAATATGCTTGCCACTCTCCGGAGCACGTAATTGCGCGGCGGCAATTTCTGGGATCGATGGCGGCCATGGGCGGCGGCGCGATGGTGGGCGGTCTGGGCGCGTTCGCAGCGCCGGCGGTTGCCGATCAGTTGAAGTCCGTTCAGAAGCGGATCGTCGTCTTCAACATGGCGGGCGGCTTGAGCCAGCTGGAGAGTTGGGACCCGAAACCCGGGGCGGCGACGGGCGGCCCATTTCGGGCCATTTCGACGTCGGTGCCGGGGATTCAAATTAGTGAGCTGCTGCCGGAGACGGCGAAGCAGATGCATCATTTGTGCCTCGTCCGCGGTGTGAACACCAGCGAAGACGATCATGGCAAGGGCGCGTACCTGATGTTCCACGGCCGGCGCGAGAATCCGGCGGCGGAATATCCGCAGATTGGCGCGGCGGCGGCGAAGGCGCTGGCACCGGCTGATAGTCCGTTGCCGGGTTACGTGCTGATTACGCCTGGCGGTGCAGGGGGCCGGGGCAACGAGGCGGCGTACTTGGGGCCGAAGTACGCCAGCGTGCAATTAGGCAACGGTAAGCCGCCGCAAAATACGGAGCGTCCGCAGAACTTGTCGGAAGCGTCGGAAGCGGCGCGGCAGAGTTTCCGAAAGCACATCAATGAGGAATTCCTAAGCCGGCGGCGAACGGCGATCACCGAGGCGTTTACGTATTCGTTCGAGCAAGCCGAGCAGCTCATGCGGCAGCGGGATGTGTTCGACGTCAGCAAGGAGCCACAAAAAGACGCCGAGCGCTATGGCAAGCACGATTTCGGTCGGCATTGCTTGCTCGCGCGGCGGTTGTTGGAGAAGGGAATTTCGTGCGTACAGTTGACGCACTCGAACTACGACACGCACAACGAGAATTTCAACTTCCATATCGAGCAGCTGGGCGAGTTCGATCGGCCGTTTGCGTCCTTCGTTGCGGATTTGGCGGATCGCGGGATGCTCGACAGCACGCTAATTGTCGTGCTGAGCGAGTTTGGGCGCACGCCGGGGATTAACCAGCATCTGGGGCGCGATCATTGGTCGAAATCGTGGTCGATTTGCATGGGTGGAGCGCGGATACCGCGTGGGCACGCGTACGGGAAAACGAATGCGGAAGGCACCGCGGTCATAGACGGGCAAGTGGATCACGGCGCGTTGTTCCACACGTATTTCGAGGCGGTCGGAGTGGATTCGACGGGGTCGTTCGTCGTCGATGGACGGAAGATGCCGATTGCCGATCCGGCCGCGGCTGCCGTGTCGGAACTGCTTACTTAGAGGAGTGTGTAGCGTGGCAGCGACGGGACTGGATCCGAAGCAGGCGAATGTCGTTTCACAATGGGCGTACGAGCGACCGCTCAATGCGTGCCGGTTTGACCCGGCCGGGAAGTTTGTTTTCTGCGGGGCGGAGAACGCCAACCTGGTGCGGTTTAATCTGGCGGACGGCAAGCCGACCAATTTTGCGGGCGGACACGATACGTGGGTGCAGGCGATCGGTTTCTCAAAGGATGGAGCGCAGGTTGTCAGCGGCGGTTGCGACGGCAAGTTGTGCTGGTGGGAGACCGCGGCGACGGACGCGAAGCCGGTCCGCTCGATTGCCGCGCACGCTGGTTGGGTGCGGACGCTTGATGTGAGTCTAGACGGTGCGTTGGTAGCAACCGGCGGCAACGACAACATGGTGCGGCTGTGGAACATGAGCGATGGTAAGCTTGTGCGTGAGATGCCTGGCCATGAAGCCCATGTCTACAGCGTGCTATTTCATCCGACAGGTCAGTTTCTGATGAGCGGCGATTTGAAAGGGGAGCTGAAGCAATGGGATGTGGCGAGCGGGAAGCCGGTACACACTTTCGACGCGAAGGCGCTGCATACGTACGAAGGTGGCCAGAGAGTCGACTACGGCGGGGTACGCACCCAGGCGCTGAGCGCGGACAACAAATTGCTCGCGGCGGGCGGGCTTTATAAAGCGACGAACCCGCTAGGAGCGGTCAACGAACCGTTGGTGTTGTTATTCGAGTGGGACTCGCAGAAATTGGCGAAGCAGCAGACGATCGATGGCATCACAGGGGGCGCGATTTCGCGTGTGCGATGGCTGGGCGACGGATCGCTGATGGCGTCGTGTGGCGGGGTGTCCGGCGGATACTTGCTGTTCTGGAAGCCGGACGCGGAAAAGGCATATCACAAGTTTCAGCTGCCGGCTTTGGCGCGCGATATGGATCTGCACCCAGATGGTTTGCGGGTGGCGACGGCGCACGCGGATAAGCAACTGCGGATTACGCGGCTGACGGCAAAAGTCGCATAAACCTCATCTTTTGACGCGTTTTAGAACTAGTTTTTGCGCGTTAGAGAATCGCATCGCTCCGCGATAGCGGCTAGAATAAGCGACCCTTCTGAGGAGCTCGTTTGATGATTAAGAAAGTCGTGTTTGCGTTGCTTGCGCTGGGTTGCTGTTCGGCTTTTGCCGAGGTCGACGAGCAGCCGCTGAAGATCAAAATCGTATCGGCATTTCCGAAGTTGCAGTGGCCCGACTCATTGATCGGGGCGGACAGCGGGAGGCCACGCGATCCGCGTCCCCTGTTACTCGAAGGGGCAGGGGACGGCACGAATCGGATTTTCGTTGGCAGCGAGTATGGCGCCATACTCGCCTGGCCAAATAAACCAGACGTGGAGAAGATGGAAACGTTTCTCGATATTCGTGATCGAGTGCAATACATCGATCAGCAGAATGAGGAAGGATTTCTGGGGCTGGCGTTCCATCCGAAGTTCAAGGAGAACGGCGAATTCTTTGTCTATTATTCGCTGAAGCCCACGGATGAGAATCCGCATATGACGGTGGTCTCGCGGTTTCACGTGTCGAAAGATGATCCGAATCGCGCTGACCCGAATAGTGAAGAGGTTTTGCTGCGGATCAAGGGCCCATATTGGAATCATAAAGGTGGAACGTTGGTGTTTGGGCCCGACGGATACCTATATATAGGGCTGGGTGATGGTGGGTCGGCGAATGACCCGCATGGCAATGGACAGAATTTAAAAACGCTGTTGGGAAAGATTCTGCGGATCGATGTGGATCATAAGGATCCCGGTTTGGAGTACGCGATTCCGAAGGATAATCCGTTTGCGAATCGGAAAGATGCGCGCGGCGAAATCTGGGCGTGCGGCATTCGCAACGTGTGGCGGATTGCTTTCGATCGTGGCACCGGCGAGTTGTGGGCGGGAGATGTTGGCCAGGATACTTGGGAAGAGATCGATATCATTCGTCGCGGCGGTAATTACGGATGGAATTTGCGGGAGGCCAAGCATTCGTTCGGGGCAAATGGCAGCGGGCCGCGGCCGGATCTTGTGGAACCGATTTGGGAATACAACCACAGCGTCGGCAAATCGATCATCGGCGGCAGCGTGTACCGCGGCAGACAGGTTCCTGAGCTGAATGGCGCGTACATCTACGCGGATTACGTTACAGGGCAGATTTGGGCGTTGTGGTACGACCGCGATAAGAAGGAAGTGACTGCGAATCGGACGATCCAACAGAAGGGTCAGCCGATTTTGTCGTTTGGCGAAGACGACGCCGGCGAAATTTACTTCTTGACCCAGGTGGGCGGCATTTATCGATTCGCCTCGCCATGAGTCCCGCCGGGCTCTGAATGGGTTTCTGCTGTGAGCGACCTTAGGATTGGCAGAAAAGGCGGTGCTTCGTCGACTAATCGCGTTTCGAGGCGTTCGGTGCAATCGCACTCGCCGCACGCCCAAGGCTCGGAGCCATTTTCATCGCGGCAGTTCTGTCGCGCGTGGGCATCTTGGATTTTGACGATGTCGAAGTACTCTTCCCAGTAAGGCCGTTCTTCTTCCAGTGGGACATTGCAGTAGCACACCTCGACCCAGCGGGCCGTGCCGTCGTCGAACAGTCGAGCGTCGTTCATGTTTCGCAGGTACTCGTCGCCCGCGACCGAGCCCGCGCCGAGAGAGCCGCGCTCAATGGCCTTTAACAAGTCCTGTTCTTTTCCGGGCTTCACACGACCGCGGACCAAATATCGCATGAAGTCATTCTCGCCGGAAAAATCGATCAGGCAAGGCGTGCGGAGATTACGACACACTGAAGCGGCGTGGCGCGGTGCTTGTTACAATCGCTCCTAATCCGCAAACTGTCAGGCATATTCATGAATCCCACAAACCAAATCGACACATCTTACCGGCTCGATCCGAGTGCGGTCCGGAAATTTAGAGAGGATGGGTTCATCCGATTGCCAAATGTGCTGAGCGGTGATTCGCTCACTCGAATCGAGCCGGAAATTACGCGGATGGTGGATGAAGGGAATCGGCTGAAGGAAATTCCGCTCGGCGCGCGAACGCTTTACGACCAGGCGTTCATCCAAGTCATGAATTTATGGACGCGAAGCGAACGGATGCGAGTCTTCGCGTTTGGTAAGCGGCTGGCGCGCACCGCGACCGAGTTGATGGGCACGCGCGGCGTGCGAATATGGCACGATCAGGCGCTGTACAAGGAGCCGTCGGGAAATCTTACACCGTGGCATGTGGATCAGCAGTATTGGCCGATGTCGAATGCGAATTCGGTGACGGCTTGGATCCCGCTGCAAGACGTTCCAATTGAGATGGGACCGCTATGTTTTGGTCGGGGTAGCCATCAGAAGCGAATTGGGCGGGATTTGGAGATCGGCGAAGAAAGCGAACGACAGATTGGAGACGCGGTTCGAAAAGAGAAAATTGATGAAGTGCAAGAACCCTACGCCAAGGGGGATGTGAGCTTTCACCTCGGTTGGACGCTGCACCGAGCAGGACCGAATTCGACGCAGCGACTGCGGCGCGTGTTCACGATCATTTATATGGACATCGATATGAAGCTCGCGGCGCCTCAGAACAAGAATCAGCGGGCTGATTGGGAGGCGTGGACGCCGAGCACGCAGCTTGGCGAGGTCATGGATGATCGGCTGAATCCGGTATTGTACGAACACCAAGAATGAGGCTCGGTGGGAGCCTCGCCCTCCGACAGTTCGACGCCTACCGCAATCGAGTTGCGGCGCGCCGTTCGCGCAAATGGGCCGAGAGATCGGCGATGCGTGGGTCTTGGTCGCGAATCGAAATCTGCCAAGCTTTTTCGATGAGGGCCCTGTCGTCTGAAGTTGCCATCACGGTGACTGCGAGGAGGCGTACGTCGGCGTCTTCGTCGTCGGCGAGCAGGAAGAGCCAGGGACGCACTTCCGGGCCGGGTAGTTTAAGGACGGCGTCGACGATGCGCGAGCGATCGTCATCGGTTGAAAGGTATTGTTGCACGAGCGCCGGAGATAGGTGCTTGAATCCTCGGGAGGCTAACTGACGTTCGACGTCGCGGTGTTCGTCGCCGCCGGCGGTGCGCCAGCGTTCGAGCAGTTCGCGAGTGCTGTAGGTTCCCAGCACGGAGGTGCCCTGTGAATCGGAAGCGGCTGCGAGGAGGCCTTTCGTTTCTTGCGACCTGGGTGGAATGCGATCGTTTGGGGCGGCCCGGTCTGGTCGATCGGCCGAGCCGTTCGCGGCGGAAGTCGTTTCGTCCAATTCGCGTGGAGCTGCGTCCACGGAAGTAGTGTCGGTTTCTACGGTTGGATGCCGCAAGATGTTGCCATCGGAACGCGGTTGGCTGTCCGGATCGGACGTTTTGCGATTGTCCGCCCCCGGTCGCAGTTGCGCCGAGCTTGTATCTGGTGCGCTGGTTGAGAACGAGCTGAAAGTTTGTTCCAGCTGAGCATTGTCGGCGGCTGAATTTGTATTGCCTGCTACTGGGCCGATCTCAATTTGCCGTGGCATTGCAACGGGAAGCGCCCGGGGCGGCGGGCTGCTCATGGCGACATCGCTTGCACTGCCGATAAGCGACATTACTTCATCGCAGTGGAGCGCCAAAAGCGAGGTCGCTTTCGAAGGGCATTTATCTGCGACGCGAATCATTTTGTGCGTAATGCTCGCGAGCCACGAGTAGCTTGCCGTCGGAAAACAACGCCGCTGTCCGGCGAGGGCCTCGGCGAGTTGCGAGACTTGATCGGCAACGCGAGTGAGACGTTCGCCCCGGTCCACTTCGTGCTGCCAATCATCCAATAGTTTGTTGATGGCGATTTGGGCTGCCTCGACGGTTGCCCGCTCGTCGCACGCAGCGGCTTCGACGAGTAGCGGAATCGGCGGGTTCGAGATGGCGGCCAGCTGGAGCACAGCGGTCGACGCGTTTGTTTTTTCGCCGTGAGCGATCTGATCTGAAAGCGTGGCGATGACCTGCGCGCGGTTCCAGGTAGCTAGCCCCGCGCCAACGAGAAATCCGACCCCGATGATGATCGGCAACGTATAGAGCAGTGCTCGGCGCTTAGATGCCATGAGCGAAACGTACGACTGGGCAAGAACGGCACAAAAGAGGAGGGCGGCATTGTCGGAATCTGGACCGTGATGGGGCAATATCAAAATGCGGATTCACCGCCAGCATTTCCTCGGCCGCTATCAATCACACGACGGCGACAAATCGCTTACGCATTTTCACGAGCACACGTAGTCGGGCATGGCCAGCATGGGTTCGCGGAGTTGATCGTAGTTTTTCCTATCGAGGCCTGTTGCACGCGTCCGAAATATTTATGGGACCGACAAAGTTTATCGGCGCGCTAGCAACAGAGCCGCTCAATCGCGTCGGGTTTGGGGGGATATCTATGGTGGCGGTTCAGAATGCTATCGGTCGTGTTGCGCAAATGCATTTCAGGCGCAGAATTGTGCCCGTTTGCATCATTGCTATCGTTTGCGGGTTAAGCAACGTCGTTGCTTTACGCCTGATGGCGCAGGATGGGAGCGCTACGGATGCGACTTCGAATCGCACGGCACATGATGACGCCGTGCGGTCGGTGCCGTGGAAGCTGATGTCGCCAGCGAGCCGGCAGACAGCTCAAACGATCATCAATGGCGCCACCATTTACCGTCGGCTGCCGACGCGGATCATCGACTGCGATCCGGATTTGTTCACATTTCTGCTGCAACATCCTGAGATTGTGATTGATGTGTGGCGGGTGATGGGCATCAGCCAGGTGGCGCTGACGAAAGCGCCGGATGGCGTGTACCACGGCACCGATGGGGCTGGCACGAACGGCACGGTGCGGTACCTTTTCAGCAATTGGGGACCGAACGCGCAGAACCTGGCGGTGGTGTATGCGGATGGCGCTTACTCAGGCGCGCCGTTTGTGACGCCACTCAAAGCACAATCCATCATGCTTGTTCGCTCTGCTGATGTGCAGGAAACCAATGGCCGACATTATGTGACCGTGCGGATTGATTCCTTCGTACGCGTCGAACAACTGGGCATCGAAATCATCGCCAAAACCGTCCAGCCTTGGATCAACAAAACGGCTGACCAGAACGTGATTGAGACGCTGACATTTGTCAGCAATTTTTCACGGACGGCCGAGAAAAATCCGGCTGGAATGCAGCGTCTGGCATGTCGACTCAATTCGGTGGACGAGCCGACGCGCAATACGCTCGTGTCGCTGTGTTTTCGCACTGCGGAGCGATACGCTCAGCATGACGCCATTTTGAGGACGGGCGCTATCTCGGAAGATCGCGGCGAGCTGGTCGTCGACGGGCGGTAGTGTCTTCGATTGAATTCGCCGGAGCTCAGGCCGATCGCCGCTCGTTCATCTCTCGGACCGGAAATTGCGGCTCGGGCCAAAGAAGCTGCAACTATCGCAGCTCATCATTTCACTACTCCGGTCTAATTTGCCTTCTCATCAGATCTGGCCGAGGCATCTTCTTGGCGCTGTGTGGATACTGCGCGAATTAGCGAGGGCGGCACGGAGTGCTAGCTTGCACGCTGCGCCATGGCTAAAGCCAAAATTGCTTCGGCGCGTGGCGCGCCGCGTTTTGCACGGCCTTAAGGGATTCGCCAATTCGCGATTCTGATCCGTTGCAAATTTGCGGCAAAATCTCGCGGCAATGCTGCCGGTTGGGATTTGTTGACGGGTGTGAATCATTTACAATCTTCGACCGGTCGGGGGGCTGCATCTCGCGAGTCAGACCCGCGACCGCGGCTTGGCACATCGGAAGTTGCCAAGCTGACCCAGTTGAACAAGTCAGCAGCTAAACGCCAGCAGCGAATCATCGCCGGCTTGCACGCTTTCAGACAAAAGGAGTTGTCGTGAAGTGCATCATTCTATGCGGCGGTCAGGGCACGCGATTGCGTGAACACACGGAAGTGCGCCCGAAGCCAATGGTCGAGATCGGCGGCCGGCCGATTTTGTGGCACATCATGAAACTGTATGCGTTTCATGGCATTCATGATTTCGTGCTGTGCCTGGGCTACAAGGCGCACGTTATCAAAGAGTATTTTCTCAACTATAAGGCGATGAACAGCGACTTCACCATCCGGTTAGATGAGTCGGAGGGCATCGCCTTGCATGGCAGCGAGGGCGAGGAGTCGTGGCGCGTGACGCTGGCTGACACGGGCGAAAACACAATGACGGGGGCGCGGATTGCGCGCGCGGCGCAGTATCTCGATGACGATGACGACACGTTCATGGTGACCTACGGCGACGGTGTGTCGGACGTCAATCTAACGACGTTGCTAGAATTCCATCGCGCGAATGGCTTACTGGCGACGCTCACTGGCGTGCGTCCGCCTTCGCGATTCGGTGAGCTTCGTACAGAGGGCAACCGCGTGGTGTCGTTCGCGGAGAAGCCGAAGAACAACCACGGTTTGATTAACGGCGGGTTCTTTTGTTTTCAGCGTGAGTTCTTGCGATACCTCGATCAGGCGCCAAGTTGCGTATTGGAAGCGCAGCCGCTGGAGCGAACCGCTGCCGACGGCAACCTGGGCGTGTTTGACCACACTGGGTTCTGGCAGTGCATGGATACCTATCGCGACTGGCAGAGCCTTGAGGGCCAATGGCAAAAGGACGAAGCGCCTTGGAAGGTATGGGACAAGCCAGTAGAAAAAAAGTCAGCGAGCGAACGCTTAGCTGGTAAGCGCGAGAGTGTGAGTACCGAGCCGCAAAAGAGCATCATTCTATCTTCGAGCGTGTCGCAATCGTCTTTGAGACCGACGGCAAAGCGCGGCTTGTCCGAAGGATTTCATTCGACAGCGGAGTTTGACGGCGCCTTTCGCAATAAGTCCGTGTTTGTCACCGGACACACTGGCTTTAAAGGTTCCTGGCTCTCCGTTTGGCTGAATCAACTTGGTGCAAAGGTTAGCGGCTATTCATTGGCTGCGCCGACCACGCCATCCAACTTTGTGGCATCGGCCGTACACCGACTCGTTGATCAGCATTTTGAGTCGGACATTCGATCGCGAGACAATCTTCGAACCGCTTTGGATGCCAGCGACCCGGACGTGATTTTCCACCTCGCGGCGCAACCGCTTGTTCGTGAAAGTTATGAGTCACCGGCCTCGACGTTCGACGTGAACTTCATGGGCACATGCAATTTGCTCGAGGCAGTCCGGCAGCGAGCGAAGCCTTGTGTCGTGGTGGTAGTGACGAGCGACAAGTGCTACGAGAATAATGGCGGCGCGCAGGCGTACCACGAAGACGATGCAATGGGCGGACACGATCCGTACAGCGCTAGTAAGGGGGCAGCCGAGCTTTTGGCGGCGTCGTACCGGCGTTCGTTCTTCTCGCCGGAGAAGGTTAGCGACCATGGGATCAAAGTTGCGACCGCCCGGGCTGGAAACGTCATCGGTGGCGGCGACTGGGCTCGCGATCGGATTGCACCAGATATCATTTCGCATTTGACCGCAGGCCGGCCAGTACCGTTGCGGAACCCGGGCGCTATAAGGCCTTGGCAGCATGTGCTGGCGCCATTGCACGGGTATCTGCTGCTAGCCTCGCAAATGCTGGCCTCGGATGACGCCGAACTTTGCAGTGCCTGGAACTTCGGGCCAAACAGCTCAGGAACTTGCTGCGTGAGTGATCTCGTGGAACGTTGTTGCGCAGCTTGGGGTAGCGGGACTTGGAAAAATGTCGCCGCGGCGACGCAGCCGCATGAAGCGGAAATGCTGAAGCTATCGATCAGCAAGGCGCTAAAGCTCGGTTGGCATGTCGTGTGGTCGCTGGACCAGACGGTTGAACATACGACGAAGTGGTATCGCAAATTCAACGACGCGAAGGGCTCATCGATGTTGGATGCCTGCTTGGCGGACATATGCGATTACTCGCACGATATGGTTGTGGCGACGTCGCCGGTTGCAATCGAGCGGCTCACAGCCGCGTAAACGAATACGTCGAATTAAGACCTGACCAAAAAGCAAGCACTGATATGGCCGCTACGAAGAACAACACCGTCGCCGACGAAGCAGTTTTGCAGGATCGAATCGCGACTCGCAGGTCACCAGGAGCGGATCCTGAGGAACTGCGTCAACAAATCTTAGAGCTTACGCGCGCCTATCACGCGGCCCGTTGGCCCGAAAAGAAGTTCGTGGCCGGTGAGTCGGGCGTGCCGGTTAGCGGCCGTGTTTTTGATGACGACGAGCTAGCATGCCTGGTTGATAGTTCGCTTGATTTCTGGCTCACATCCGGTCGCTACGCAGCGCAGTTTGAAACAGATTTTGCAACGACGATGGGACTGCGATTCGCGCTGCTTGTCAATTCTGGGTCAAGCGCGAATTTGATCGCCTTCTCGGTGTTGATGGATCATTCGCTGGAGGATCGCAGGTTACGACCTGGCGACGAAGTGATCACGGTCGCTGCGGGCTTTCCAACGACGGTCAATCCGATCATCCAGAATGGCTGCGTGCCGGTGTTCGTGGATATCGAGTTAGGGACGTACAACATCGATGTGAGCGCGTTGGAAGCGGCGCTCTCGCCGAAAACGCGGGCGATCATGATTGCCCATACGCTCGGCAATCCGTTCAATCTGGGTGCGGTGGTCGCGTTCGCTAAGAAGCACAATTTGTGGTTGATCGAGGATTGTTGCGACGCGATTGGTGCGACTTACGAGGGCCAAAAGGTTGGCACTTTTGGCGACATTGCTACGTGTAGTTTTTACCCGGCGCACCACATCACCATGGGCGAGGGCGGGGCGGTGCTCGTGAACAGCCCGCGGTTGAAGAAAATTGCCGAGTCGCTGCGCGATTGGGGGCGCGATTGCTGGTGCGAAACCGGTAAGGACGATACGTGCGGCAAGCGGTTCGGTTGGCAACTGGGCTCATTGCCGTTTGGTTACGACCACAAATACACATATTCACGCATCGGCTATAACTTGAAAGCGACTGACATGCAGGCCGCGATCGGCGTGGCGCAGTTAAAAAAGCTGCCCCATTTCATCGCGGCTCGCCGGCGTAATTTCCGCCTGCTGTGGGATGCTTTGAGCGATCTGCAGGATGTTTTTCTGCTGCCCGAGGCTACCGAAGGTTCCGACCCTAGCTGGTTTGGTTTTCCGATCGCCCTGCAACCGAACGCTAAGTTCTTGCGAGAAGACTTGCTGAAACACTTAGGTGCGAAGCGAATCGGCACCCGGTTACTGTTTGCCGGGAATCTCATTCATCAGCCGGCGTACAAGCATTGCGACTTTCGCGTTGCTGGGGATTTGAAGAACTCCGACGCTGCGATGCATCGCGTGTTTTGGCTCGGTGTGTATCCTGGACTATCGCCCGCTGCGATCGAGTACATCGCCGCTTCGATTCGCGAGTTCGTGCTTCGATGACGTATAGCTTGGCGCCTACTAAGTTTATTATCTTGCGCGACGACCTGCAGAACGTGCTGTCGCATACGCGCAGCACTTGGAAGCAACTGCACGGCCAACGAATCTTTGTTACCGGGGGCACCGGGTTCTTCGGAAAGTGGTTGCTGGAATCGTTTGCTTTTGCGAATTCGGAGCTGGAATTGGGCGCGGAGGTTGTGGCTTTGACACGCCATAGGCAACGATTTCTAGATGAATTGCCGCACTTGGCGGAACGAGACGACATTCGGTTCCACGACGGCGACGTGCGGACATTCGATTTTCCGGGTGGTGAGTTCGACTTCATCATTCACGCTGCCACAGACGCCAGCGCGACGCTCAATGAAAATGATCCGCGCGCAATGTTCGACGTCATTGCCGGCGGCACAAAGCGCGTGCTCGACTTTGCGGAGCGTTCGAAAGCACGGCGACTACTGCTGACTAGCTCGGGGGCCGTGTATGGCAAGCAGCCGCGCGGGATGATTCATGTGGCTGAGGATTACCTTGGTGCGCCGGACGCGTTTTCGCGAACGGCCGCATATGGCGAAGGAAAACGCGTGGCAGAATGGCTTTGCGGGGACGCTCACTTCCGAACCGGGCTCGAGGTTGTTATCGCCCGGTGCTTTGCGTTTGTCGGCCCATTTTTGCCACTCGATCAACATTTTGCGGTCGGCAACTTTTTAAATGACGCATTGCGCGGCAGGCCGATCGTGGTGAATGGTACCGGCCGAGATCTGCGGTCGTACATGTACGCCGCCGACCTCGCGATTTGGTTGTGGTCGATCTTAGTTAACGGCCGGTCATGTCACCCTTACAACGTGGGCAGTGATACGGCCATGAGTATCGCCGAAGTTGCGCAGTCGATCGCTAAGCTGGCTAGTTGCGAAGTCGATGTTCGAAGCAAATCGCAAGCAGCGCCGGATTCTGTGAGTTGCTACGTACCTTCCACTGAACGAGCGCGGGAAGAACTCGGGCTCTCGATGACGACAAATTATCAAACGGCGATCGAGCGCACCTTTAATTGGTATCGCGAACGACGTCGCTCCGCCGAGAAGTAAGGAACTTTTAGATGCGGCTGGCAGACTACGTTGCTAATTGGATTGCTGATCAAGGTACACGGCATGTTTTCCTGGTAACGGGCGGCGGCGCCATGCATCTCAATGACGCATTCGGCCGATGCGCGAAGCTGCAATATGTGTGTTGCCATCACGAGCAGGCGGCGGCCATGGCGGCGGAAGCTTACG
>DATBAY010000188.1:0-10892 GCA_036271295.1 Lacipirellulaceae bacterium
AATTTGCCGCGCTCCACGCACCACAAATGCCGAACGGCATTCTGTTGGAGGGAATCGTAACGACGCTTGATGCGGATGGTGCGCTGCACGTTACACCTATGGGGCCGATCGTCGATTCCGCGATAACTCGATTATTGCTACGGCCTTATCGCACATCGACAACCTTTGCAAATCTCAAACGAACCGGCCAAGGCGTTTTCCACGTCACGGACGACGTCGAGTTGTTTGCCCGGGCGGCTGTCGGCGAACTTCAGCATCTGCCGAAAACGATTGTGGCGACCGGTGTGGATGGGCAAATTCTGGCGGATGCGTGCCGCTGGTATGCGTTTCGTGTGGATTCAATTGATGATGGAAGCGAGCGCGTTGAAATCGTGGCAGCCGTGGTTGAACATGGTCGGATTCGGGATTTCTTGGGCTTCAACCGCGCGAAGCATGCGGTGATCGAGGCGGCAATTTTGGTGACACGGCTATCATTCTTAGATAATCGCGCGGTCCGGTCGGAACTTGATCGATTGTCCGTCCTGGTGGAAAAGACGGGAAGTCGACAGGAGCACTCGGCATTTGCGTTTCTGCAAACCTATATCGCTCGGCATTGCGCTTCTGGCCTTCAAGAGGAGCCAACCCTGTGATGAATGTCGCCGTGCAGGTTTGCGCACCATGCCGTTTGCATTTTGGCATGTTCACCGTTGGACATGCCGATCAACGGGAATATGGCGGCGTCGGCGTCATGGTCGACCCGCCGAATGTGAATGTCGCCATTTTGCCGGCGAACGCATTCAGTGCGCAGGGCTCCCACTCCGGCCGCGTAACTCAATTCGTCGCAGAAATCGCCAGTCGGTGGGAACTGCCCGAGCTACCAAATTGCGAGATTGACGTTCAGTCGCCGGTGGATCACTCGGGGCTCGGTGTCGGAACGCAATTGGGGCTAGCCGTAGCGTTAGGCCTGCGCCACTTTCTCGAGCGACCGGCACTACCAATCGAGTCCTTAGCAGCCAGTGTCGGTCGCGGAGGTCGCTCGGCGGTGGGAACGCACGGCTTCGAAAAAGGCGGGCTCATTGTGGACGCCGGAAAGCTTCGCGGGGAGCGGCTCGGTCAGCTCTTCAGGCGGATCGAGATGCCGCGAAATTGGCGATTTGTGCTCGTACAGGCGACGAATCGGCAGGGCCTGGCTGGAGTCCAGGAGGCGGAAGCTTTCGCGCGACTGCCGCCAGTTCCCAAGGCTACGACGAGCAAACTGTGGCGAGTCGTGACCGAGGATATGATCCCAGCAGTCGAGGCTGCCGATTGCGCGGGATTCGGCGAAGCCGTTTACGAATTCGGTCGGTTGGCAGGCGCGTGCTTCGCGCCTGCGCAAGGGGGTACTTTCGCGAGTCCGTCGATCGAACGATTGGTGAATGCGATTCGCGAATTCGGAGTGGCGGGAGCGGGGCAGTCGTCATGGGGCCCGACGGTTTTTGCGGTCGTGCCAAGTGATGCTGAGGCGGCGAGCCTGGCCGCCTGGCTTCGCAATCAGCTCGCCGACGATGAAAGCGAGATTATGGTGGCCGCGCCAAATAATTGCGGAGCGACTCTCCGCAGCTAAGTTAGTGCCGCTTCGTATTGTTCGATGAGTCTGCGCGACGCGTCGCGAATATCGAACGCCTGTTCCGCACGATGCCGGGCATAGAGCGCCATCGACACGCGACGCGACTCGTCTGACAGCAACGAAGCGGCGGCCTGGGCGATCGCCGCCGGATCGTTTTTTGGAACGAGGATCCCGGCAGCTTCTCCAGGTGGAATGATTTCCCGCGTTCCGCCCACGTTGGTCGCGACGATCGATGTGCCAGCGGCAATTGCCTCTAACAGCACGCGACCCAACGGCTCTTGGTGAGCCGTATGCACGAGCAACGTGCATTCCGGGAGGAGCGTAGCAATGTCGGCGCGGTTGCCGAGGAAGTGTACGTGGCCAACGAGCGGCGGCGTGGATGACATTTGCTGCAACTTTATCTCGAAGTCTCTTGATTCGGCCTTTGAAGACGTGCGCTCGCCGATGAGTAGCCAGTGCGTTTCGGGGAACTGCGCAACCGTGTGTTGAGCTGCCAAAAGGGCGACATCGGTACCTTTGCGAATACCTAGTTGGCCGATGACCGCGATGAATCGCGCCTGTTGAGGCAGCTGAAGTTCGCGATGCAGATATCGGGTGGCTGGACGCGGTCGGAATTCGTCCAAGTCGATGCCGTTATACAAAACGCGGCATTTTTGCAGGTTAATCCCCTGCCGTTGATGAAAATTGCGAGTCGCGTGGGAAACGGCGATCAACGTGGAATGCTGATTGAGATCGGCGATCGCGCTTGCGGAAAGGTTGAGGATGTCGCGCAGGTGGCCAATGCTTCTCACGCCGAGGGCGCGAATGACGGGGCCCGCGATGCGAGCGGTCGATAGGCTATTGGCATGCACAAGATCCGGTGCAGTGCGGCGAATTACGGCGGCCAAACTTTCCCGCAGTTCGGCGAGCGGAAGGCGGTGATTGGCTTCTATGCGCGCGGTCCATGTGACGCGCGGGACGCAGCGGTCGTCTAGCAAGGCTGGCAGCGCGCCCGTGGCAGGGGCGGCGATGCAAATCTCAAACCCCGCGGCGGCGACCGCCGGCAACGTGGCGAGCATGGAGCGCTCGCCGCCGAGAACGGTCGGGTACTCGCACAGGATGAGCAGCCTTGGCATGGCAGGCGCCGCTGTGGACTACTTAAGCACGCCGTAATCAGACAGAGTCTTTTTCAGCTTCGCCAGGCCGGCGTCTTCCAGCGAAGTCATTGGCAGGCGCAACTCGCCCGGATCGCGGCCAAGCATTTTCATTGCGGCTTTGATTGGGATCGGATTCGTCGCCAGGCTGAGCATATCGCGGCACAGCGGAAATAGCTTGCGGTGCCATTTCTGAGCTTCGGCGAGGTCGCCGCGGTCCATCGCTGAAGTGAGGGCCTGCATGTCTTTCGGGACGATGTTGCCGACGACCGAAATCACGCCGCGGCCGCCGATCGACATCAGCGGCAACGTGAGGCTGTCGTCGCCGCTAAGAACCGTGAGATTCGTTGCCGTAATAATTTGCGAAGCCTGGTCAAGTGAGCCCGTCGCCTCTTTTACGATCTTGATGTTCTCGAGCTCGGCGAGGCGAATGATCGTTTCGGGTTCAATGTTTTTGCCCGTGCGACCCGGAATGTTGTAGATGCACTGCGGCAGGCCGGTTTCCTCGGCGAGAACTTTGAAGTGTTCGTAGAATCCTTGCTGGGTCGGTTTGTTGTAGTACGGGGCGACTTGCAGGGCGGCGTCGGCGCCAACTTTTTCGGCGAACTTCGTGAGACGGAGCGCCTCCTTCGTGCTGTTGGAGCCGGTGCCCGGCATGACTTTTACGCGGCCGGCGACCGCCTCAACGACGAACGCAATCACGCGGTCTTGCTCATCGTGGCTGAGCGTGGGCGATTCGCCCGTGGTTCCGACGGGGCACAGACAGTTGGTCCCGGCGGCGATCTGGAATTCGATCTGCGCGCGGAAGGTGTCGAAGTCGATGTCGCCCCCTTGTTTAAATGGGGTGACAAGGGCGACCGATAAGCCGGCGAACGCCTCTCCTTTGGTCTTCATCAAACAAGTGCCTCCAAGCCGAAAAGTTTGCCAACCGACAGCGGCATGATAGGCAAAGCCGTCACCGCTGGCAATTGGCGGGTGCTGGCACGACGAATCGTGCGGATTTTCACGATTCCAGAACCTTCTTCAGAGCGCGGTGTTGAAAGTGAGGGAGACGATTTTGGGAGGCCCGGTCGGATACTGCGCATGAACGTAAAACGTCACAATTTGAATGGATTCACGCTCGTCGAGCTGCTGGTCGTAATCGCGATCATCGGGATTTTGATCGGGCTGCTATTGCCGGCGGTACAGTACGCTCGGGCGTCTGCGCGGTCGACGCAGTGCAAATCGAACCTTCGCCAAATCGGATTGGGGATTGATCAGTTTGTGGACAAGCAAGGTAGCCGCGGTAAGTATCCGAACGCTTGCGAAATGCGAACCGTCGCGGCAAAAGCAGCTACCCCGACAATTCCCGCACTTCCACCTCTCTACACGGTCATCGGCGATCACATCGAGAACAACCAGGAAGCGTTTCACTGTCCGGCCGATTTGATCGACCCGACGGTTGCTACTTACACGGATGGCATTACTTACGAAAGCTATTTTCAGCGGGAAGGCTTGAGCTACGATTACCCAACGACGACAGTCGCTGACAAGACTCGCGAGCAAGTGCGCTTGGGAAGAATCGTAAAGCTAGATAACTCGGGCAATATCATCGCGATCACAGAAAGCGATCGCAGTTCGACGCGCGTCTTGATCGTCTACGACTTTACATCATTTCATGGCTCGCCTGGTGACGACGGGGCAACGAATTTCTTGTATTTGGACGGGCACGTTGACGCTCTGATAGTGACTGATACCAACTAAGATGTGATGGAGAACATATTGTGACCAAGCGCAAGACAGCAATTGGCGGCGGACTCGTATTGCTATTGGCCATCATGGCCTGGGCGTTCGGGTTCGTTGGCGGAACGGATCCTGCTATCGGAAAAATGAATGATTTACGCGCTCAGATGGGCGACAAAAACCTTACGGATGCTCAGCGTAATGCGCTGCGGGGCCAATTCCGAGAACAGGTCCAATCGCTATCAGAGGACCAACGCCGCGCGTTTTTTCAATCGGGGCGGGGCGATTGGCAAGCTCGTCAACAGCAGCGAATGAACGAATTCTTTGCCATGTCCAAGGCCGATCAACAGAAACATTTGGACGACGTTCTCAACCGCATGCTCGACGCGCAGAAGAATGCCCAGAGTGGAACGCAGAGCCAGGGACAAGGGCAAGGCAAAGGCCAGGGTCAAAACGCAGATGGGAGCCGGGGTGGTCGGGGCAACCGTGCGAACATGACCGATGAGCAACGCGAAGAACACTCAAAGCAGCGGATTGAGAAGTCCGATCCTACGAGCCGCGCGCAATTCGCCCAGTTTCATAAAATGTTGGAAAACCGTGCAACGCAGCGCGGCATTCCGATGCCTTCGGTTGGCATGGGGCGCGGGATTGGTCCGCGCGGAGCGTGAGGCCGAGCTTCTCTTGGTCGTCTAAGAACGGGCTTTGAATTCGCCCTCTCCCCCGAAGGAAGAGGGCGGTTTGCAACTTTCAAGTTTAAAACGCGTTCTGAGAGATCAATCGCTTCATTTCTGCCACGGCTTGTTGCAAGCCAACCATAACCGCGCGGGCGATGATACTGTGGCCGATGTTCAGTTCATGCATGCGCTCAATTGCGGCAACCGGCTTCACATTGTGATACGTGAGACCGTGCCCGGCGTTGAGCGTGACGCCGCCCTGGCCGATTTTCTTGGCGGCTTCTAACAGCGTGTTAAAGGTGCGGTCCGTTTCGGCCGCATCGTGAACTAGGGTTGCTTGAGCGTACGCGCCCGTGTGAAGCTCGATCGCATCGACACCTAATTCGATGCCAGCGTCGAGTTGCTTCGGATCAGGATCAAGAAACAGGCTCACGACGATGCCGGCATCTTTCAAACGACGGACAGCGTCGCGGATTGTCGATTTCGATCCTGCGACATTCAATCCGCCTTCGGTGGTAACTTCTTCGCGGCGTTCGGGGACGAGCGTTGCCTGGTGCGGCTTGGAGTCGCAGGCGATGGTAAGGACCTCCGCTGCACACGCTAATTCAAGATTGATCGGCACCGTGGCGGTTTCTTTGAGTACTCGGAGATCGCGATCCTGAATGTGCCTGCGGTCTTCGCGAAGGTGGATTGTAATCGCGTCTGCCCCGCCAAGCTCGGCCAACGCGGCGGCCCACACGGGGTCGGGCTCGTTCGTCTTACGAGCTTGGCGGACCGTCGCCACATGATCGATATTCACACCTAGTATTGGCAAATCGTTCTCCTAGTTAGCAGGCGGCGAACTCTCGGTCGACCGCTTCAATGGGCAGCGCCGCTCACCGTAAAGTGCCGCGAGCTCTCATAAACTCCGTCATGGTCACGGTCGACGCCGAGCGTCCACAAATGTTGCTCGCCGTCGAAAGACAACCGATAACCTGGTTGGTTCGCGGCGGGCTCAGCAATAAACGGCCGGCCAACAGCCGAAATGGCGTTCCCTAACTGATTGGATCTGACCGGCCGTTGGCCCACTTGCTCAGAAGTTTGATGGCCCAGCAAGAAGCTCGTGACGCCGACGAGCACCACGACGAGCACAGGGCGCCACGAAGTCGATTGGTCGCGAGGCAAGTCTTGCGCTTGTTCGCGCAACTTTTGAAGCAGGGTCCGTTTGCCATCGGGTTCTTCGGCCAAATATTGTTCGACCTGAGTCGCCGCCGCTGAGACGAAGCCTTCGGGTACGCGAATCAAGTATTGTGCCGACCAACGATCCGTCGCGGCGCTAAACCCATCGAGCTGATGCACACGAGCCGGTAGGCCTATCCCCACGAGCTCATCGACGATGAAACCAGCTTCGGCCAGGTTCGCGACTCGAGCAACGTCGACCCAGCACGCGGGCTCCAGAACGTCCGTAACGGCGAGCCGCTGATCGTCTTCATTCATGTCGCATGTTGTTTTGTCATTGGTGATCATCGGAGGAATAACCGATTTGAACGTCGGGCCATTTTCTAGCTGTGTCGAAAGCCCACGATGTCCGGGTGTTATCGATTATGCCGTGTACACGGTGTTCATTCCAGCACGCTAGATTGACTCGTTTTTGTGGCCCGCGTAAATGGTGTGGCAAATCCGCCACGGCGGCGTTTTCTCCGTCTCGGGACCACCGGGAAGTGAGCTAAGCTTGCTTAACAGAAAATGATTATTGTCCCCGTTTTTGAGCGAGAAGCTTTTGACGCTTCGCCCACCTTCATTAGGGGGCGTTAGCTCGGACGTTTGCGAACCCGCCTCGAAAGGCGGCTGGCCGACAGTCTTTCGATTCCTTCCATCGAGCCAACTTCCGTGAATCAACAAACGACGAATATGATGTCTTGTGCGGAACTTGCGCAGCAAATCGAGCGATTGCAGCCCAAGGCCGCACCACAAGATGTGGCGCGCCTGTGCCTGCTGCTGACAAATTCAATGGACGGCCTCACCTCGCTGCGCGAACATCGAGCCCTGCACGATGCCTGGAAGCGGACGGGTCTGAAGCTGCAGGTCGCGACGGACCAACACGCGGCGATGACCGAGGAGCTGGAAGCGCTCGCGGCCTCGGATCCGAAGTCATTCACGCAGGATCAAATCTGGGTTCTAATTCGTGCGATTAAAGTGCAAAGCCAGATTTTGCAAATGTACGTCGGGCATACTTTGCTCGACGTTTAGCTCGTTTTGCGCCGGCTTTGACTGGGTGCGGGGAGCATACCAAGAAACGACATAACGTCGTTTCGACATGGGGGACTGCAGCCAGGGGCATCTCCTTGCGGCAACGCCCCGACCATCGCGCCCACGACACGCTGCCGAATCCGGGTACGGCGGCTACATTGACAGGCGTTTAGTGCGCGACTAACTTAACAGCGTCCCCGCCGGCGACCGCCGTGCGGGGGTTTCCCTGCTTTTACAGGGGCAGATTGTTCCTCGTCGGGTCTGGCCACCCGTTGCGCCGATGGTCGTACTCGCCTCGAGTTGAGAATTGGGTCATGAGCCAATCGCCGCGGCCTGGTGCCGAGCCGAATGATGATACTCGAATTGAGCGTTGCCAACAGCGATTGGGCTACCAGTTTCGAGACACCCAGCTGCTAGAATCGGCGCTAACGCACGCCTCTGGAGCAGACCATCGCCTTTCTTCCAATGAACGGTTGGAGTTCTTGGGGGATGCCATCCTCGGCCTGGTCGTTTGCGAACAACTGTTCCAACAGTTTCCCGAGCAGTTGGAAGGCGACCTGACGAAGCTGAAATCAATCGTTGTCAGCCGGCAAACCTGCGCGAAAATTAGCCAAGCGCTCGGGCTGCGAGAATTCCTCGTGCTTGGCAAGGGTATGACGACAAATCCAGCAGTGCCGCCGTCGGTACTATCGGACGTTCTCGAATCGTTGATCGCGGGCATTTATTTGGATGGCGGCATGCCGCCGGCGAAGGATTTTATTCTCGCCTATTTTGGACCGGAGATCGAAGCTGCGGCGGCCGGAGATACGGGCGGTAACTACAAATCATTGCTGCAACAGTTTGCGCAGCGTGAGCATGGCGTGACGCCAACCTATCACCTGCTCGATGAAAAGGGCCCCGATCACAGTAAGTGCTTTAAGATTTCAGCGCAGATTGGGCGCGATCGATACGCGCCTGCCTGGGGACGCAGCAAAAAGGAATCGGAGCAGCGCGCCGCGCACAATGCCATTTGCGAATTGCGTGGAGATCCCGTGCCCTATGCTGGCGAAGAATCTGCGAACACCCCGCCGAATTCTTGCCCCTAACTGGCAGCTCAGCTTGCTTCGTGCAGCCAGTCGTCCGAGATGGGATTTTCGCCAATTCGGCCCATTTCATCCGCGCGGCGACGATGGCCCACGGCCGGCCAGCCCGAAACTTCCTTGAGCTCGGGCATGATCTCAAGCAGTTGCTCGATCAGCAATCGACCCATGCGGCGTTCCGCTTCGGAGCGTGCTTGTCGACGAATCGCCATGGCGGTTTTCATTACCTTCAGAAGCTGAGCCCGCATCTGCACGCGGGGGGAAAGGGAATCGCGGGGCTCGTTCAGAAGCTCTTCCAACGGCACCTCTAAAGCCTGCTGCCAGCGATAGAGCTCTGAAACCAACAGATCGGCGCTTTCCTCTTCCTGAGCGCGGACCTCGCTCACTGTACGGCCCAATCGCTGGGCAACGCAACGCACCGAGAGCCCTTGCCGGCGCCGGGCGGCGCTTAGCTTTTGGATACTGTTGGTTCGAACAGTTATTGGGGGGGCAAGTGGAATTTCGTTGAGTGGATTAATTTCGCTATCCGGCTGTCCATGCATAGTAAATACCTGAGGTTGTCGTCTCGCCACGACTTCCAAAGGCAGAGAAGAGTGCCCGGCCTCTCTACCGATGTAAGAAAAGAAAAGTTGCCAACGTTCGCTGGACTTAGCCCCTGATGCTCAATCCTAGGCGCGTAAATTCAGTTCGGGAATAGGCCGTGGTGCTAGTATTCGAAGGTGCGGTCAAAGTGTCCGGAGCGGTCGTGCAAATCACGCACTTTTCACTGCCCGCGTACGGTGCTGGCTGTGATATTCAAAACGTCGAAGTTCTTCCACTTGGGGGGACACTCGCTGTGAAACTACGGAATGCTGTTCCAATTGATGCATCATCGCGAGTGTGTGGAGATCGCCACTGCCGCAGCGAATACAATTGTGGCGCGGCGAAGTCGGCGCGACCGACATGACCATCCCACAACTGCATTCAAGAATCGCCACTGCCCGGCCCCAAATCAAACTCAATCGCCATCCGGAATGTACCCGCGATACATTCGTGGCCCTATTTCCTAGTTACACACGCCGTGGCAGCACGTGCAACCAAACGACTTGAAATGCGGGAATCTTCCCGTCCATGCAGAGGCGCGTGGGGTGGAACCCTACCTTGGCGTTCACGGCAATATCGAGATCGAGGCCTACTGCTGACGTGCGTTTTCAACGAGCAGCGCCAAGCGCACCAACTCGGGAACGCTTCGCACACGAAGCTTTTTCATCAGACTGCCGCGATGTTTCTCGATCGTCTTGATACTGAGGCTTAACTTGCGGGCGACGACTTTATTGGCATCGCCGGCGACGACGTGCCGCATCACATCGCACTCACGGTCGGAGAGAGACTCCATTAAGTCGGCTGCTTCGGCCAATGCCGCGGCAAATTCCTCGCGGCGATACCGGTCCGTGACATCGCAACCGACGGATTGAAACTCGATGAGTTCGCCCCCGGAATTAAACAGGGCGCGGTGAGTCCAATGTTCCCAAACCGTCCGCCCATCGGGCGCTATCGTCCGATGCTCGTGCACGACCACCGGGTGTTCGACCGTAACGGTCTTCAGCTTTTCACGCAGTTCGTCCCGGTCCTCCTCGACGATCGCCGTCATGAAACTAGTCCCGAGCAGCTCCTCGGACGAAGCCCCGGCATACTTGCAGTACGATTCATTGACGAACGTTCGAATGCCTTCGTCGCGCCAGCGGATGATGAACTCCAGGTGATCTTGAATGACAGAGAGATAACGTTCTTGGCTCTCGCGAAGCTGCTCGTTTTTTGCCGTCAACTCGGCGGTGCGCTCCTTGACTCGCCGCTCAAGCTCTTCGTGCGCTTTACGCAGTTCCTCTTCAGCGCGGTAGCGCAGCGTTATGTCTTTGCCGATTCCCTCGATCGCGATGATCTTGCCGTCCGCATCGCGCAGCGTTGAGTCGCGGAACTCAAGCATTCGCAATTCGCCGTTTGCGTGCGGGATAAGAGCGCGATAAGGCGGAGCGGGTAAACCGGCACATCGCAAACTATGAATTCGCTCAAGATGCTCGAGATCGGGCGATTTTGGATCCATAAATTCTCGCCAATTTCGGCCGACCGACTGCTCGGGGGTTCGTCCAAAAATGGTATGCGATGACGGACTAACGTAATTAATGACGCCGTTTACGTCGGTCGAGTAGAAAAAGTACTCATCGTGCAGCCCTTCGACGAGCCGACGATAGCGATCGCGGCTTTCTCTCAGGTGCTGCGTCTGTTCCTCGACGCGCTTGTCCAAAGTGAGTGTCAGAACCTCGTAATCGAGCTCGACTTTGATGCGCTCGGTAACGTCGCGACAGATATAGAGAATCCGGTCGCGCTCAGCGTCCAACAGCCTCACGGAGACTAAGAGGTCGCGCGCACGACCCACTGAATCGCGGATTTGCATGCTGATGTTTGAGATTTCCGAACGCTGCTCGAGCACATA
>DATBAY010000189.1:0-5453 GCA_036271295.1 Lacipirellulaceae bacterium
AAAGCCTGTAAGCAGATGAGCGCGAGCGAGCTCGAGGCCGGTCCATGCGATCGGCGCGGCCAGCCACAACGGGAACGCGAACCGAAAAATGGCCGCGCGCGACAGGGCAACAAACGCTGGCAAGTAGATTGCCAGGTAAGCGGAAAGGGCGATCCAGCCCATCCAGGTGAATTCTGGGTACGGCCAAACGATCCAAAAAATGGCTAACAGCCAAAAGGTGAGACCCGCCAAGTACAGCGACCAATAGGGCCGGCGCCCCGGCATTTTCTCCGCTCGAATAAGTAAGAGCCACGGCACGGGCGCGATCCAGCCGAGCCAGCCGAGGGGAAACGGATAGGCCGCAACTCGATTAAACCAATCGAAGGGGAGTGAAAATGGGCGGAGGGCCAGCCACAGCAGCACACTGCCGGAGAGGGCGACGGCAAAAGTATTCCAACGCCAACTTGATGGACGAGATTGCGTGGCTGTCATCGCCCCTTCGGCAATGCGCCGCCCGCGAGGAACTGTTCGACGTCCGCATGCAACTTCTTGACCGCTGCTTGCACCTCCTTGGGCGGCGCCTGCGTGTTGATGGCTTGGATCAGCGGTTGCCAGAGCCTTTCAGGAAGCTTGGCACGGACCGCCGCTTCTTGCAGCGCGGCCGATACCGAATCCACCGTCGGTGTGCCTGGCCTGTACATGACCAGCAGCAGATTCGACTTCAGCGCCACTTCAAACAGCGACGATTCGACAGGTCCAAAGCGTTTGGTGAGGTCGTGCCCGAAGCGCTGGCCAATCACGAGCAAGAAATCCATCACTTGTTTCGAAGCGCCACCGGATTCATCAGCGGGCGCCGGCGGCGGCAGATTAGGCATCGAAATATCGAGCGACTTGGCGGCCGCCTGGGCGTCGGAGAGCCAAATCGGAACGTTCTTGGCGGCGAGTTGACGATCGGTCGCGAGCGCGGCCAAACTAAGCCGGCTGCCTAAAATCCAAGCTGCGCGGCGAGTTGCGGATGCCGCGGACGAAGGCGGCGTAGGCGTCGCAACGGGTGGGGTCGACGGCGGCTCAAGTGTAGCCGTCGCAAGCGGGACCGCCGGCGCGGTCGTTTTGGCTAATTCGGGAAAAGTCGTTTTCGCCGAGGCTACCGTGTTAGGTGTCGCGCTCGAAAAGCTTGAAGAAGCGGGCGTATTGGAAGTCGTCGATGGCGTTGCGTAGCGGTCGTCCGCACTGCTTTTGGCAGGTGGTTGCGTCGTGGCCGGGCTGTCGCTGGGTAGGGCAGGATGCGTTGCGGCGACCTCAGCAGGCGGTGCCTCTCTGCTCTGAGTCCCTGCTTCAGGGGGCGCTGGTTGTGTCGCACCTATCGAATAGCGGTCGTCATCGGCCTTTGATTGAGAGGCGGAAGTCGTTTGAGTAACCGATGTCGGGTCATTCACGGACGCGGTACCAGCGGCGGGGGCAGTCTCAGGCCTTGATGGATTCGACGCCGCGATTACAACGCTCGACTTCGGTTGATCATTCGCTACTGGCTGCTTGGTCGCATCTGACGCGGGTTTGGAGCCCGATGACACGTGATCGTGGTACTCGATTTTTTTCCAGCAACCTGCGCAGACTGCTACCGACGCCAGCAGCAATGCCATCGTCATGCGGAAGGTCAGTCGGCTTGGTTGCATGGAATTCATTGTATAAGTCCGCCCAAAGTATGAAACGGCAACCTTGGCACACGCTTGCGCGTCCGATCACACGACCGGTTGCTTTGGATGCACGGCGTGATTACGATTCCAATAGGACCGTGTTTTTGGTACGGTATCGAGTCGTGGTCGACGTTTTCGTTACCGACGGCCCGGTTGACAGAACCGCCTTACTGGAAAATAAAAATGGCTCAGCCTCAGAAGCCCACCGGTCGCAAGCCGGCCACGAAATTCGCTCAAAGTAAGAAGATGGACAAGAGCCAGCTGCGCACGAAGATGGCCTCTCAGCACGTGCGTAAGAGCGGCAATCGCTAACACTGCTAGCGAGTTGCCGGCGCTGGAGTTTTCTCGGCGAGAAGCTCGGCGCCTTGCCGGCGCAGGCAGTTGATGAGCGCGCGCATGTCGTCGGGTGTGGTGAGTGGATTCATGATGGTGGTGCGCAGCACGGGCCGGCCGTCGATGCGGCTCCCCACCAGATAGAATTCGCCCGATTCGATCACGCGTCGTCGCAGGCGTAACTGAAATTGATCGACGTCTTGCGGCGCTGCTGCTGCCAATTGCGCGGGCAAATATCGAAACGCCACGATGTTGCACTGCGGATTGTGGAGCGGTTCGAAGTCGTCGGTTTGTATCAACTGCTCATAGAATTGCCGAGCGGTGTCGATCGTCACGTCCACCATGTCGGCGAAAATCTGCGGGCCGAGTAGCGACCACACCCCCCATACCCCGAACGCGGCGGCGCGCTTCGTGCATTCGAGGTTTGCAACGCCGCTATCATATTGGGCCAACTCCGGCACGAGCGGATCGAACAAGTACGGCGCCTCTTGGTGGAATGGCGCCAAGCGATGATCGGGATCGCGGTAGAAGAGCAGGGCACAGAGCGCCGGCATGAACATCATTTTGTGAGCGTCACAAACGACCGTGTCGGCATGCTCGATACCAGCGACCAAATGTCGGTGGCGTTCACTGAAGGCAAGTGCGCCGCCGTGGGCAGCGTCGATATGCAGCCAAACGTCGTGCCTCCGGCAGACATCGACAATCTCGGGAATTGAATCGAACGCGCCGATGGGCGTTGCGCACGCGGCACCGGACACGGCGACAATCGGAACGCCCCGCGAGCGCAAATCGCGCAATGTGTCGTTCAGCCGATTGGGATCCATTCGGCGTCGATCATCGAGCGCAGCAGATACAATCTGATTCGTCCCCATGCCCAATATCCCCGCCGAGCGGGTCACCGAGTAGTGGGCGTCGGCATGCGCGACGATCACTGGCGCCGATCCGCTGCGGGGCACGCCCGCAGTCCAGGAATCGCCAAGCACGGTATTGCGGGCAGCGAGCAGCCCCGTGAGGTTGGCAAGCGTGCCGCCGGACGTGACAAGCCCCGAGAAACTCTGCGGCGCGAAGCCCAGTCGCTCGCCGATCGCATCGACTACGGCGTGCTCCACCGCCGTTGCCCAGGGTCCCATTTCGTAGATGGCCATCACCTGGTTCGTCACGCTGCCGACCAGATCGAATAGCCCTGCAAGCGGCACCGGGGCGGGAACCTGATGGCCGACATAGTGCGGGTGATGCATGTTCTGGCCGTGAGCGAGGGTGTCTCGCGCTAGCGCACCAGCGTGTGCTGAAATCGAGCCATTTGCCGAATTGGCGGAAACCGCTTTTGGGGTTTCCAGGCATTGCCGTGCGTCAGCGACAAGCGTCGCCGGATCGGACCAGTTCAAAACCTTGGTGCGACGCGTTTCGACCGCTTGCAATTGGTCGGCAAGCGTAGCGGCAATCTCGCCGGCGACCGACTCAAACGCCTTGGGGCTGTAGGCAGATGCGATTCGTGCCCGGGCGGCGGCTAAGTCAGCGTTGGAGTGAGTCATGAGAGTTAGGAGGCAGTCGCACGATAAAGGTTCGAGGGGCCAAGAGGGAAGGCGAAGCTCCTGCTGAGCCGCGCTCGAGCAAAGCTCGGCAGGAGCCTCGCCCTTCCGTACACTCGCTCTTTTTCAATCGTCGCCGGTCGGTGAAAGCCGCTTGTATTCGCCGGCGATCCAGCGGGGGATATCCGTTTTGTACCACTGTGAGAATCGGTTTTCACTGGGGCCGCCCGGGATATTCGTCCACGCTTCGTCCGAGCCCATATCGGTGACGAAGTGATACGTGGGGGCGAATGTCGTCTCGCGCGTGGCGGTCGTCATGAGGTGGCCCTGGAACGGCGTGGCATGGCAGCCGGGCATCGCGATCGCTTTCGACCGGAACCCAAGCAGCCGGCCACCGCGGGCCGTGCCGAAGAACCGATTCACGAAGTGGAATTCGTTAAATTCGGACCACGGCTCAACCGGTTCGAGTTGGGCGAGTTCAGCCGCTTTTTGCACGAGTGTCTGTTTGCTGCGACCACGCCACCACGACGACGTGACCTTGCGCAGCGTACGGTCGACCGCGGTGAGGACCATCGTCGAGAAGCCCATCCGCGTGCACAAGTAAAACATGCGCCGCCAGCCGATGCCCTGCTCGTTGCCGAAGATTTGCAGCACCACGTGACGGTAGAAGTGCTGAAATAGCGTCGCCTCGGTGCTGCTGGGCGTATAGCGGAAGTCCCAGGCCGACAGCTTCCGTTTAAACGGGCAGTCATCGACGAGGGCGAGCAGTACAGGCAACAAATCACGAGCTTGCAGGCTTAACACGTCGTACTGCAAGTTCTGCATGTCCGCGATGGTCGCCCGCGGCAACTCGGTGAGTCGTTCCGCGATACGCCGTTTGCGGTAATCGGGCTGCGCATGGGCGTGCAGCGGCGGTCCATCGCGGCGGTAGAGCTCTTCATTCGCACTGGCGATAAACCCGATGGCCGGATCGTACTCGCGCGGCAGTAAATCGGCGCGGACGCGGCCACGCCAATGGTTTTGTGCGTCCCAAGCTGCTACAGGAACGATACCCGAATTTCCCGCACCACGAAGCGGCAGCCAACCACTGGCCTGCAGGCCGATATGTCCCTCGACATCAGCAAATAGCCAAACGAGCGACGGATGAGGACCCGCGCGAACGACTTCCATCGCCGCCGCAGCGCTGGGGGCCGTCATCACTTCAAGCCAGGTCGCGATCGCGCCGCCACCGTCGATTTGCTCGCCAATCCAGGAAACAGAGAGGTATTTGCCGGGGCCTTCGGCGGGGTCGGGCGTCGTGCTTAGAATGCCCTGCTCATTCTCATAAACATTGAGGATGACCGGCTCGTCTCCTTTGCGACGAATGACCTCCTGGCGCTTCTGAAAATCGAACCATTGATCGCTGCGCCGATATTGCCAGCCCGTGGCGCCGCCGGGCCGACAATCTTCGATAAAGAAGTCGCTCGTGTCGGCATGCATGTAGGTGACCCCCCAGGCGTGCCGATGCGAGCGGCCAACGGCCATGATGGGGCAACCCGGTAGCGTGGCGCCCATCGCATATTGCCCATCGCCCCAACGCAGCGCAATTTCATACCAAATAGCCGGGAGGCGATTGACCTCGAGATGCGGATCCGACGCCAAGAGGGCACTGCCCGTAGCGCTCCGCGCCGGGCTGACGGCCCACGCATTGCTGCCCGCCAAACGCGGCAAATCGGCCAGCACCTCTAACGTTTCATCGGAGAGGCGCTTGGAGACGCGAACTTCCCGCAGCGGTTCGAAATCGATACCATCCAAGTACGGACTGAACAGTTCGCGCAGCCGCTCATCGTCAACGCCGAGTTGGATGAGCTCTAGGAGCAACCGCTCGTTTTCCTGTTCGCCGATCGTCAGGCCGGCGAAGCTAAGTAGCTTGCCGATT
>DATBAY010000190.1:0-5380 GCA_036271295.1 Lacipirellulaceae bacterium
CGGAGACGTCATTGCCGATTCCCGTCACCGCATAGTGGAGCACTTCGCCAAGGCCAGTTGAGACAGGGCCCATCTTTGGCCGTTCGATGTCGCTGCCGAGTTCGACGGTGGACAATCGTTCGTTCACGAGCTGCCGGGCGAAATAGATGTCCGTGCCATCCTTGAAAGTGACCACGACTTGCGAAAAGCCGAATTTCGACACGCTGCGCATGTTCTCGAGGCCAGGCAATCCGCCGATCGCCTGCTCGACTGGAAACGTGATTAATTGCTCGACTTCTTCGGGGCCAAGCGACGGGGCCACCGTATTGATTTGCACCTGCACCGGGGTCGTATCTGGAAACGCGTCGATATCGATATACTTCAGCGAATACCCGCCAACGCCGGCGCATGCCAGCACGGCAAGAATCACGAGCAGCCGATGCCGCAACGAATAATCAATAATCCAATTCAACATGCCGCGGTTCCTGAAGTCTTATATTCCATTCGCTGGGTCTCACGCAAAGGCGACAATAATCAAATTTTTTCACTACGACGGCATGACGGACACGACGAAATACTTTAGTAATCCGTCGTCGTACTCGTCGTGTCGTTGTAGTGAATCCTCTTCATTGCGTTTTCGCGTGACACTCTCTTTACTTTCCCTGGCAACATGCGCATCCTGCGCCCATGCTGCTTTTGAGCAGTTGGGCTTCTAGTACGACGCTATTTTTGCTCGCGATGACTTCACCGGGCAAAACTCCAGCAATGATTTCGGTGTTCTCGCCATCCTTGACTCCGAGCCGGACCCCGCGAACGTAAAACACCTTGGGCTCATTTGGCTTGAAGAAGTCTTTGTCGCGGACGAATACCACGTTGCACGTGCCATCCCAATGAATGGCTTCGCTCGGCACGACAATCGCTTTCGACTCATCGCGCAGCACAATCCGGCCCGTGCCGAATGTGTTCGCTCGCAATTTGCCGTCACCATTTTGCAGATCGACGCGCACCTTGACGGTGCGGGTGGCATCATCCACGGCAGTACTGATCCAGCTCACCGTGCCGCTGTTGTCTGGTTCGTTCAGCGTATCGCTTGCTCGGAAGAGGACTCGCTGTCCGAGCGACACGTATTTCGCATCCTCCTGCCGTACGTCGAGGTTCAGCCATAGCCGCGATGTATCCGCCACGTCGAACAGCAAGCTTTTGGAATCCACGACCTCGCCATCCACCGCTTTACGGTCCACCACGATTCCGCCGATCGAGGACCGCAATGGCAGCAGGTTGCTCGTCGTGCCTTGCGCGTCGAGTTCTGCGGCCAGATCGGTGGGCAAGCCGAGCAAGCGGATCCGATGCGTGATTTCATCCGCACTCATGTTTTCGAACTTGTCCGCATCTACGGGCAGGCCGAGATTTACGAGGGCCTGCTGCGTTCGATTCACTTGAATGCGTGCCGAATCCGCGGTCGCTTGCACTTCCAAGAATTCCCGCGCCGGCACGGCGTTGCCCGCCAGGGGGCGCAAGCGTTCGACGTTGTCGCGCGCCAGCCGATATTGCGAGATCGCCTGCATCAGCTCGCTCTTGAGCCGGCCGACATCCGCCGCGTCCACAATCGCGAGCACGTCGCCCGTTTTCACGCGATCGCCGATCTGTTTCTGCACGTGCCAAACGACGCCTGGCACTCGGCTCGAAAAATGGGCCATTCGCGTTTCGTCGTACACGATTTCGCCGTTGGCTGTGACAGCCTCAACGATCGGCTTCTCGGCCACGATCGCGATATCGACGCCCACCTTCTCAACCGCCTCAGCCGATGCGAACTGAATTCGTTTGTGATGCAGCGTGCAGCGGCTGTTGTTTTCCGTTCGCGGCCGCAGCGAGATTGCGTTTTGCGCTCGCTCCAACATCGCTGGAGTGACCGAGGCCAGCGTTTTGGTTTGAGCAAGCTCCGGATGTTCGAACGGGCACTGCATGATGCCGTGCACCGGGCACCAGCCAAACTCAGGCTGCGGGGCGAGCAGCTTGGGATTGCACTCGACGCACATCGACTCGGGCACGTTGTGCTCGTCGCACCAGTCGGCTTCCTCAGCCTTTTCGCCGCCGATGAGCGCTGAAAACTTCGGCATCGTCCAGTCGGTCGTATGCCCCCACGCGGCGAGTCCCGCGATAACCGCAATCACGCCGATCGTGGGCACCGTTTGCCGCAGCCATTGCCACAACGTGCGGCGCTCGGGCGCGGCGTGCTCCTCCGGAGTCGCCAGCGTCACCTGGGGAGGCGTAGGACGTTCACTAACGCGTTGTGGAATAGACATCGTACTAATCCAAAAATGGAGTTTCGAACGTGATGGTCGGAACCGCGCGACGGTCACTATGAGCGCAGCATCAGCCGCGGCGCGGCGCAAGCGGAACGCGAGCGATCAAATCAGCAAGAGTTGCTGAAAGAGGTGGAGCCGCACCGGCGGCCCAGCGGCCGATTCGTGGGTGCACTCCGCGTGGTGTTGCACGAAGAGTTGCACATCGCACGTAGGCGGCGCGATCGCAAAAAAATCAAATGGCGAAAGCGCCACTTGGGTATCGATTTGCGTCTTTTGCACGGGCAAGTAATGACACGTGCCTTGGCAATGATCCTTGCATGGTCCGTGCGAGTGTCCATCGTGCTGATCGCACGGGTGGTCGCCGTCGCTATCGGTTGACTGTTCGAACCGCGAATCTTCGCAGCAACTGTCCGTGTGCACGTGGTGCCAGCAGCAACCGATCGCCGCGTGAATGAGCAGCGACATGGCAACCAGGCTGGATAACAGGGCACGCATGAGAAGTTTAGCTACAAGAATTGTTCGAATCATTGAGCCAATCGGTTGGTGGCGAGGTAAAACTTTCACCAATCGTTAAACTGCGATCCGCAATCTCTTGCACTAGCCGCTAGTACCGACGCTCGCCAGTATTTTCGGTGGTTTGGGCAGATCGGTCAATCGAGTCGGCCGAAACGTCGCCCACCAAAAACCCGTCGATTTCTGCCCAACGCTGCCAGGCGACCTCTAAATCTTGCAAATACGCGAGGTTTTTATTCGCGTAAATCTGCTGAACATTGTACACCTGCACGTATTCCAACTGCCCGCCCGTGTAGCCTGCGTTGATCAGGTCGAGCGTTTCCTTGGCGGCGGGGAGAATCTTTTCGTTGTATTTAGTGACCCGTTCGCGGGCAGTGGCGTAATCGCGCATCGCAAGCGCTAGTCGTTCTTGGACTGCGAGCTGGCGTGCTTCGAGGGCCGCTTGAGCGGCCGCTAGCTCGCCACAGGCACGAGCAATCGCGCCCTGGTTGCGATCGTAGAACGGGATCGGCAGGCTGAGCTGGACGTTGGCAATCGTATCTTGCGTAGCGTAGTCGTGCTGAACACCGGCGGAAACATTGACGTTGGGCGACTTGCCCGCAGACTCGCGTTCGACGGCCATTCGAGCCCGATCGACGGCGAAATGCAGCGCCGCCAGTTCGGGGCTGTTTTCGATCAGCTGGCCGCGAACGGATTCGTAATCCAAGGCGGGCAATGGCCGCGAGAAAACATCTTCTAGCGTCGCTGGCGGTTGATCCGGCGTCCCGAGCGCCGTGGCCAAGCGACGTCGCGCGGCGCTCAATCGCTCGCTGGCCTGTTGTTCTAAAAGAGCTGCCGAATCGCTTTCGATTTGGCTTTGCAAAAGCGATGTTTTCGGTACGTCCATCGCCTTCAGGCGGCGCTCGGAGACGCTTGTCGCCTGACTCGCGATTTCATTGAGTTCGTGGGCGAGTTTTACCGATCGTTCGGCTGCGAGCGTTTCGAAATATGCTTTGCGCACGGTCGTAATGACTTGCCAACGGGTGAGTGCAACGCGCTGCTCGGCAACCGCTTGGTCGCGTGCGGCGACGGCGCGGTTCAGCCCAAGCTTGCCGGCCGTTACAATTTCCTGACTGACGAAGCCGCCTTGCTGACCGGCACGGCCTTCGTCGCCGATCTCGGTGCCGGAGTAGCCAATTTCAGGGTTCGGTTTGAGGCCGACTTGCACCCAATTGCCATGCGCTGCTTGCACGCGGGCGCCGGCCTCGCGCAGAGCCGGGTGGCACGAGGTGGCCATCACTTCGGCGTCGGCCAGCGTAAGTGTCGCGCCTTGAGCGCCCGGGGCAGTGGGAGCTGGCAGCGAATCGGACCGCGCAGATGCCGAGTCGCTGGCCGTTTTCGCAGCGAGCGGCAGTAGCCCCTCGCCGTGGGTGGAAGCCCCAAACGCGAGCACTGCATACAATGTCAGCGATTGAATCGACGTCTGTTTCACTTGCGTTGGCCCAGCGGGCGCATCCTTTATCCTACAAAACCTATCGGCTATAACGATTTTGCCGGGCCACAATCGTTTCCGATCAGCGCGAGTGCTGACGGTGCTAGTCGATCGATTGCCAAACCTATCGCTCTGATCATGCAAAGCACTGATCTTCGCAATGTTGCGTATGTTCTCCTGTTCGCATTAGTGGCAGGTTGCCAGCAAGCGAGCGTTCCAAGTTTTGAAAGCAAAGCCATGGCTGCTGAACCTGCTACCACGCATCCCAAAGTCGCGACCTCGAACGCCGGCGGCGAAAAGCTGGCGACTGCGACTTTTGGCGAAGGCTGCTTTTGGTGCAGCGAAGCGGTGTTCCAGAACTTGAATGGGGTGAAGTCGGTCGTGTCGGGATACAGCGGCGGCACGATCGAGAATCCGTCGTATCAAGACGTGTGCACGGGCCGCACGGGGCACGCGGAAGTGATTCAAGTGACGTATGACCCCGCGGTGATCTCGTTCGAAAACCTGTTGAAAGTTTTCTGGCAGACGCACGATCCGACGACGCTCGATCGGCAGGGGCACGACTCGGGAACGCAGTATCGGTCGGCGGTCTTTTATCACGACGATGCGCAGAAGCGGATTGCCGAGCAGTACAAGCAGCAGCTCGACGCCTCGAAAGTTTTTAAGGACCCGATCGTCACCGAGATTACACCGTTCAAAAATTTCTATCCGGCGGAGAAGTATCACCAGAACTACTTCAATCTCAATCCCACGCAGCAGTACTGCCAGTATGTGATTCGCCCGAAGGTGGAGAAGTTCAACAAGGAGTTCAAGGCAATGTTGAAGGACGCGGCGGAGCCGGCAGAGAAGGGGGCTACGGCCAATTAGCTCGGCGGGCGCGGTTGTTGCGAGAGGCGTAATTTCAACTATACTGGTTGGGTGAGGCGAATCTTGCCACTGGTTTCGAGAGTGAGGACTAATGAACGCTAACCGCTTCCGGCAGGCTCCGGAGGCGACGGGACTAATGAGTCCTGTGTTGTATTGCTGCGTTGCGTTCATTCAGCCACCCACCCATACCAGTAGAGTCCACTTCGATGATTTGCTCCCGCCTTGTTCGAGCGCTGTGCTGCTC
>DATBAY010000191.1:0-4123 GCA_036271295.1 Lacipirellulaceae bacterium
GTACAAAAAAATCGACTTCGCTGTTATCCGACACCCACAAATTTACCAACCATAAGCCGCGCAACACCTTAGCACGAACACCGTCGAATCCCACAATGACCAATAATCCAAAACTCTGTCGCCCGTCCTCGGACCTCTGACCCCCCTCTCCTATCCCTCACACCCCCATGGCCATCCTCGGTGCCCACCAATCCATCGCCGGCGGCTACTTTAAAGCGGTGGAACTCGCCCACCGCTTCAAGTGCCACTGCGTTCAGCTCTTCACGAAAAATAACAACCAGTGGCGCGCCAAAGACCTCACCGATGAAGACGTCACACTCTTCCAAACGCGACTGAAAGAACTCGGCGTCACGCACCCGCTCGGCCACACGTCTTACCTCATCAATCTCGCCAGCCCCAATCCTGAGCTTTGGAAGAAATCCGTCGATTCGTTCGTCATGGAAATGCTGCGCGCGGACCGCCTCGGCATCCCGTATCTCGTCATTCACCCTGGCGCCTACACGACCACCAGCGAAGAAGCCGGCATCGCCGCGATTATCCGCGCACTCGACGAAACCCACCGCCAAACCCGCGGCATCAAAACCAAGTGCCTGCTCGAAACCACCGCCGGCCAAGGCTCCTGCCTCGGCTGCACGTTCGAGCAGCTCGCCGCGATGATCGACGGCGTCGACGACCCCGATCACCTCGGAATCTGCGTCGACACCTGCCACATCTTCGCCGCCGGCTATCCGATCAGCACAGAAAAGGACTACAAAGCCACGATGCGTGCCCTCGACAAAACCGTCGGCTTCAAACTCGTGAAGGCCTTCCATCTCAACGACAGCCTGAAGCCGCTCGGCTCGCGCGTCGACCGCCATGCTCACATCGGCAAAGGCCTCATCGGCAAAGAAGCCTTCCGCCACATCGTGAACGACCCGCGCTTCAAAAAAGTGCCGATGTACCTCGAAACCCCGAAGGGAAATAAGGAAGAAGAGAAGGCGGGCAAATTCGACAAACTAAACCTGCAGCTCTTACGTCGATTGGCGGAAGCCCCCAAATGATCGCTTGCGGTTTCGTTCAACTAAAACGCGCTGCCCACCACTACGGCACCCGCAACAACAACACCGGCACGCTAATATTATGCTGCACCTTACTCGCCGTCGCGCCAAAGAAAAGATCTCCCACTAGCTTGTGCCCATGCGTCCCCATCGCGACTAAATCACATCCCTTCTCGTCCACCCACTTAATAATCTCTCGCGCCGGCTCTCCAAACGCGAGTTGGCACTCCGCCGGCACGCCGCTCGATTCGAACTCGGCTCGCACTTGCTTCAAGTACGCCCGGGCTTCCTTTACGTCCTGCCCGCCCGCATCCTCCGCATGGAACTGCGCCGCTGTTCCACGCGCCACGTGCAGTAGCACCAGCCGACTGTGCATGACGCCCGCCAATCGCTTCACATGGTCGATAATCGGCCGATCGGCCGGCGACAGGTCGAGCGCCAAGAGGATCGTGTCGTACATCGCGACTCTCCAGAAAATAGTTCGCGGTCGTCAGTTACCGGTAATGATACGCCACGCGTCTCGCAACGAAGAGGGCAGCCCGTACACGTCCATCCCTGTAATTAAAATCGCGCTCGACCAGCCGACTGTCAACAATATGAGCCCGCTAGCGTATTGCCCCATCCGTTTGCGAGAGCTCGTGAAGTGCAGTAGCGGAAACATGGCGAACGGCAGCTGCAGGGCGAGGACCACCTGGCTCAACGTCAACAGATCGTTCACGCTGCCGTCGCCGCGCAGGCCGATGACGAAAACTGCCGGAAGAATCGCCAACCCACGCGTGATGAGCCTTCGAACCCAGGGCGAAAGCCGCCATTGCATGAAGCCTTCCATCACCACCTGCCCGGCGAGCGTACCAGTGATCGTGCTACTCTGCCCACTCGCCAGTAGCGCAACCGCAAACAAAATGCTCGCCGCCGCAGTGTTCAGCAGCGGGGCTAGCGTCAGGTACGCGATCCGAATCCAGTCGCTATCTTTCGTAAGTGCGACCGTGCCGCCATCCGGAAGTAGAACGCTGCTCTTACCAAAGAACGTCATGGCCGCAAGCACCAGGATCGCCGCGTTGATCAAGAAAGCGAGGAATAGTGACAAGCTCGTATCAATCGTGTTGTAGAAAATCGCGCCGCGAATCGACCGCGAGTTTTTCTGCAGCTTCCGACTCTGCACGAGCGCCGAATGCAGGTACAGATTATGAGGCATCACCGTCGCACCAATAATTCCGATCGCAAGAAACGTCATCCCTTGCTCTCGGAGACCTGGGTGGGCGAGCGCGCGGCCCATTTCCAGAAAGCTGGGCGTCGTTTGCGGAATCAAAAACAGCTCGATGAAGTAGCATGTGCCGATCGTGGCGACGAGCACCAGCACGACCGCTTCGATGCTGCGGATGCCAAACCGCTGCAGCGCCAACAGCAGGAACACATCGCCCGCCGTAATGATCACCGCCCAGAACAGCGGTATATGAAACAGGAGATTGAGCGCCACGGCGCTGCCCAGCACTTCCGCCAGATCGCATGCGCCGATCGCAAGCTCGCACAACAACCAATTTGGCCAGCGCGTCCAGGCCGGATACCAATCGCGGCACGCTTGAGCGAGATCCTTACCCGTCACGATGCCCAACCGTGCGGAAAGAATCTGCAGAAAGATCGCCATAAGGCTGGCGACCGCGACGACCCACAGCAGGTCGTATTTGAACTGTGCGCCGGCCGCCAAGTCGGTGCCCCAGTTGCCGGGGTCCATGTATCCGACGCTTACCAACAGCGCTGGGCCTACATACGCCCGCCAATTGCGCCAAAATTGCGTTTCGTTCTCGGGTACCGAAACCGTCCCGTGAATGCCTTCCAGGGAGACGTGCGTCGTCGAACCGTGTTCATGCAAAGAATGGCGCATAGGTTACGACATCACTGCTACTACTCAATCCCAACGCCTGGAAAGACTTACGACAGAGAATATCGTTATAATCGACCCTCGTCCTGCAGACTTTTTGACTCATCAAAATCATCTAAGGTTCGCGTTCAGCTGTCAAGATTGCCGCTTTCGACGTCGTTGCATTGCCAACAGAGAGAATCACCTACGCGGATTCAAACGCGCGGCCGCAATGGAGTTTTGACGATCCCGCAAAGTCACCCCTGCAGACCGCCCCGCTTTCGACCTAACTCGTTACAGGGCTTGGAGAAAATTTGACCATGTTGACGCAGAGGGGTACATTTAAGGGGTCAATTGCGGCTCAGATCTTGCGGGTAGGCTGTCGCGGTGCGGCGATGAGTGTCAGCTATTACAAGCGCTATCGAATGGAGTTTGACCTGCGCGTGAGCAGGCAGAATCTTCCGTTCCCACCCTGTGGATACCGCCTTGAACCATGGTGCCGGGAACTTTTGCCCGATCATGCGGAAGTGAAGTATCTCAGCTTCCGCGACGAAATCGATGCGGGCGTTTTCAGTTGCCTCGGCGAGCTGGATGGCTGCCGTCGGTTGATGCAGGAAATCAGCCTGAAGGACGGCTTCCTGCCTGAGGCGACTTGGTTGGCAGTTTGCACGGAGAACGGCGAACCGGAACCGTGCGGCACGATTCAAGGCATTCGCGTAGCTCCCCGCTATGGTGCGATTCAGAATATCGGCATCACGCCCGCGCATCGCGGCCGAGGCCTTGGCACCGCATTGATCCTCGCGGCACTCGCTGGTTTTCAGCAAATGGGCCTCTTGCGAGTCTATCTCGAAGTAACAGCGCAAAATGATGGCGCAGTGCGGCTGTATAAACGGCTCGGCTTCCGCCGCACCAAGACGCTGTTCAAGGCGGTCGAGCTAGCCTATTCTTGACCCGGTGCCCATTGCGTCTCGCCGTGTTAGGTTCTCGAGTTCACCTTTTCCCCCGCCATTTCCGTGCGGGCATTAATAGATCGTGGCGGAAATACTTTCTCATAAACTTACCAACGGAATGGTGCTGGTCGGCGAGCCGACGCAATCGGTCGAGTCTGCCGCGTTCACATTCCTCATGCCCGGCGGCTGCTGTTACGATCCGCCGCACCGCGCCGGATTGGCTTCGCTGACGAGTGAGATGATGCTGCGCGGCGCGGGCTCGCGCGATAGCCGGGCCT
>DATBAY010000192.1:0-18563 GCA_036271295.1 Lacipirellulaceae bacterium
GCGACCGCCCCTGCCCTGCCGCCCCTCGAAATTACGATTCGACGTTGAAGCGCAGCGTTCGCCCGGCTCGAGCTTGTCTGGATTCATCGCAAGACACATGCTGCACCCCGCTTCACGCCACTCGAAGCCGGCATCTTTGAATAACCGATCGAGACCTTCCTTCTCGGCTTGCAGTTTCACTAACCCGCTGCCAGGCACAACCATCGCATTCACGTGACCGGCGACTTTTCGTCCACCAATCACGGCCGCGGCTGCCCGCAAATCTTCAATGCGAGCGTTTGTGCACGAGCCGATGAATACGCGGTCCAACTTCAGATCGCAAATCGCCTCTCCACCGGCGAGGCCCATGTAGTTGAGCGCGCTCGCGGCAGCTTTCTGTTCATTTACGTCGTCGAATTCTGCTGGCTTTGGAATCCGGCCGTTCACGGCCGCTACCTGCCCCGGATTTGTGCCCCAGGAAACTTGCGGTGCGACCTTTCCGCCGTCGAAAACAAGCGACTTGTCATATTTCGCGCCGGCGTCCGACGGTAACTTGCGCCATTGTGCGACCGCCTCATCGAAATTTGCACCCTGTGGCGCATGCGGGCGACCTCGAAGGTAGTCATAAGTCGTATCGTCTGGCGCGATAAGGCCTGCCCGAGCACCCCCTTCGATCGACATGTTGCAAACCGTCATGCGATTTTCCATCGAGAAGGATTGCACGACTTCTCCCGTGTATTCGACGCAGTAGCCGACGCCGCCGCTGGTGCTGATTTGGCCGATCAGGTACAGGATCACGTCCTTGGCAGTTACGCCGGGGCCGAGTTTGCCATCGATCCGCAGCTCCAGTGTCTTGGGTTTCGATTGCAGTAGCGTCTGCGTGGCGAGCACGTGCTCGACTTCGCTTGTGCCGATGCCAAACGCCAGTGCGCCGAATGCCCCGTGCGTCGAAGTATGACTATCGCCGCAGACGATCGTCATACTGGGTTGCGTGTAGCCCTGTTCGGGGCCGATGACGTGCACGATCCCCTGCCGCGGGTCGTGGATATCGTAGAGCGTAATGCCGAATTCGTGGCAGTTATTCCGCAGCGTATCGATTTGCTGCTTCGAAATCGCATCCACTATCGGCAGGCTGCGGTCGGTCGTCGGCACGTTGTGGTCGACGGTCGACAGCGTTCGCTCGGGCCGACGCACCGTGCGGCCGGTCAGCCGCAAGCTCTCAAATGCCTGGGGGCTGGTTACCTCGTGCACCAAATGCAGGTCGATGTACAGGATCGTCTGCCGGCCTGGCTCGTCGTAAACGACGTGCTCATCCCAGATTTTTTCGAATAACGTCCGCGGTTTCGTGCTCATCTTTTCCCTTCCGACGATGAATCTCCAATTTTAGCCGCGATCGGGCAGCGAGGAAACGCGCCGGCGGCAATTGGAGCGATTTGTCGCGAAACTAATGCTCCGACGGCATTCGGCCCGCGGCCCGAATGTCTTTTAGGAGCTGCGAAAGTTCGCGAACTTTTTCCGGATGTTCGCTCGTAAGATCCTTTGTCTCAGCCAAGTCGCTTTCCAGGTCGTAAAGTTGGTCTTGTTTGGGAACGTCTGCAGGCTTTCGGTTGGCGCCGATTCGCCCGGCCTCGAGCAACTTCCAATTCCCTCGGCGGATGGCAATCCCGTGCCCCGCTTCGACTAACTGGTCGCGGCCTTTCGCCAATTCCCCCAAGAGCGCCGGTAACACGTTGACACTATCCGGACCCGCATGGTTCGGAAGTGTTTGGTGCGTGAGCGCTGCCAGCGAAGCCAACAAATCCATCTGGCAAACGAGCGCATCCGAAGTTTTGCCCCCGGGCACATGTTTGGGCCAGCGAACGATGAAAGGCTCGCGCGTACCGCCCTCCCAAGCCGTGCCTTTGCCACCGCGAAGCGGCCCAGCCGGCTTGTGTGCGCCAAGCTTTTCGACGGCCTCATCCTGATAGCCGTCATCGACCACCGGTCCATTGTCGCTCGTCAGTAGGACAAGCGTGTTGTCGGCGAGGCCAAACTTATCGAGCGTCTTCAACACTTCGCCTGCGGACCAATCGAACTCTACGATCGCGTCGCCACGCGAACCCATCGGCGTCGCTCCACGGAACCGGGGGTGCGGTACGCGCGGCACGTGGATATCATGCGTGGCAAAATACAAAAAGAACGGCTTATCGTGGTGCGATTCGATAAAGCCGACCGCTTGTTTCGTCAGCGTGTCGGCGATGGTTTCGTCATGCCACCGGGCAGCTTTACCGCCGCTCATATAGCCGATGCGGCTGATGCCGTTAACGATCGTATTGTCGTGGCCGTGCGATGGCTTCAAAGTTAGCAAGTCCGGGCGCTCAGCGCCCGTTGGTTCGTTCCCAACCTTCTTCTGGTAACTGATTTCGATCGGATCGGCCGGATCGAGACCGACGACACGGTGATCTTTGACATACACGCAAGGCGTCCGATCCCCGGTTGCCGGAATGATGAAGCAGGAGTCGAAGCCAACTTCGAGCGGCCCCGGTTTCAAATCGCCATTCCAATCCGGCTTTCCCGCGCCGAGACCTAAGTGCCATTTGCCCACGATGCCAGTCGTGTAACCCGCGTCGTGCAACATTGAGGCGAGTGTCACGCGACCAGGCGGAATGATGAGCGACGCATCGCCGGGCAAGATGCCCGTGCCCTTTTGTCGCCAAGGGTATTCACCCGTGAGCATGGCGAACCGCGATGGCGTGCATGTGGAGGCCGCCGCGTGAGCATCGGTGAATCGCAGGCCTTCGCTGGCGAGTCGATCGATGTTCGGCGTTTTCACCGCCGTCGCTCCGTAGCAACCGAAGTCACCGTAGCCAATATCGTCGGCATTGATGAGCACGATATTCGGCAACTCGGCCGCAGACGCGCACTTTGCCGCGCACGTGATAGACAGAACGGCAGCACAAAGCCGCAGAAAAACGCTATCGGGTGAATACAGATCGGACATTTACTCGTGTTTTGTAAGTTCGCGGATGAGTTTGACTTCACTCTCACTATACGGCTTGCCGTCCGTGTGAAAAATATCATGATGCCACGGCGAAGGCTCGCCAATGATCGGCATCTGCCAGGTCGCCCAGGGGTACTTGGTTTGCGATTTCCCGTCAACCAGCCCCCAATTGTACGCCGCGACTTTCTCTTTCTTGAGCAACGGCAGAATCGTCTCGAACGTACTTCCGTTGCCGCGCGCCATGTACTCGGTGCAAATGAGCGGACGCTCGTATTTCCGCAGCTGGTGGATTCGATTTAGCATCGCATCGGGCTTGCTGTAATCGTGGAACGAGATGACGTCGCTCAGTTCGAGCGCTGCACGATGAACTTTGTTAAGCTTCTCGGGCGCGTCCCAAGCAGATCCTTGCCACACGCACACGGTGAGCGGCTGCGACGGCGCAACGTCACGAGCCCATGCGAAGGACAGCTTGACGAGCCGCGCCGCGACTTCGTCTTTATTCTTGAGCTCGAGTGGCCCGTAACTGTTGCCGTTTAGGTTGTCCGGCTCATTGAATAGGTCCCAGGCAAGCACGCGGTTGTCCTTCGCGTAACGGGAAATCACACTCGTGACATATGGCTTGAGCGCATCCTGCTTGGCATGATCGGCGAGAATAACGCGCCCCGGACTCTGCACCCAGCCACTGTTGTGAACACCGATCCGGGGCCGATTCTGCGGACCGCTTTGTGGATCAGGGTCCCACACGCCGTCGAAGATCACGAGCATCGGCCGAATCTTGTGCTTGTCCGCGATCTCCAAAAACTTATCGACGTTGGCGAAAAATTTGTCTTGATTGTCCTTCCACGGCAAATCATGAAGGAACACTCGCGCCGTGTTGAAGCCCAGCGACTCTGCCCAGCCTAGCTCGCGATCGATCGTTGTCGGATCGAACGTTTCTGGCTGCCACATCTCCAGCTGGTTGATCGCCGTGCTCGGAAGAAAATCGCAACCGACGAGCCACGGCTGCTCTGCGTACCACTTCTCGGCTTGTTCGGGCGTCCAGCGCTCGGCAGCGCGAGCAAAGTGCGAAACTGAAAACCATGCGCTGGCGAGAGCGCAGAGAATTAAAGCCTTGCGGTAGCCCATGGGTGAAACACATCTCCGTGTAGAGGATCGAAACCGTCGCGAGCGAAACGCCCAGACCGACAGTTTAATCTACACGGCGGCCGCTTCCACTAGCTCGGCAGAGAGTTTCTTACGCTCGGGGCAGCCATTGCAGCTCCACCACTTGGCTGCTTGCTCGCTGGACCAGGAGTCTTCCAGCACCAACTCGCGCAGCGCCGTGCGAAGCGAAGATACTTCCTGGAATCGATGGTCCGGGTCCTTTTCCAAGCACCGCATCACAATTTCATCCAGTTCAACCGGCAGCTCAGGATTGATCTGCCGCATTGGAACGACATCTTGCGAAGCATGCGCAATCATGACCTTGAGCGGGTTGTCCGACATGAACGGCGGCTGCCCGGTCAGCATGTAGTACATTACCGCGCCGAGTGAATAAATATCGCTCCGCGCGTCGACCGTCTCGTCGCCGCTCGCCTGCTCGGGCGACATGAACAGCGGCGAACCAGTGATGGTGCCGGTCAAGGTCAATTGCGCATCAGGCGCTTTTTCCATGGTCGGCTTCGCAAGGCCGAAGTCGAGCAGTTTCACCACGTCGAACACACCGCCACGATACGCGCAGAAAATGTTCGCGGGCTTGATGTCTCGATGCACTAATCCAATTCCGTGCGCTTCGGCAAGCGCCCCGCAAACCTGGTCCATCAGGAATACAGTCCGTCCCGGCGGAATCACGCCATAGCCTTCGACCACCTCGCCGATATTGTGGCCCGGTAGATACTCCATGACGTAATAAAACGTCCCGTCATCGGTTCGGCCGTAGTCGTAGATATCGATGGAATTCCAATGCGAAAGCTTCGCTGTGGCCCGAACTTCACGCTCGAACCGAGCCAGCATTCGCGGATCACCAGCTTTTTCCGGACGAATTAGTTTCACCGCGCACGGTCGTTTCATCATCTGGTGCTCAGCAAGATACACTTCGCCCATGCCGCCCGACCCAAGCCGGCGCTTCAGGCGGTACTGGCCGAGCTGTTTTGCGGCAAATGCCTCGCGGCGCAGGGTGCCAATCGTATGCACGCCAACCAGGGCCGTCATAACCACAATCGCAGCCATCAGAACCTGGCCGCTTACGAATCCGGTGTAGTCCAATCGCGCGACGAGCTCTGAAAACTTCGGGAAGGTATAAAAGTAGGCCAGCATGGCAATCGGCATCGCGCCCATAAAACCCAAAACAATCGCGGCGCGTTGCCACGTGTTCGGAATGAACATTCCGTAAGTGAATAGTAGCAATATCCAGGGCGTGATAATCGGCGTCAGGCGAGCATTCCCGTCCGGCAGACTCATCAACCAGGTCGTATCTCGCCATCCCATGACGAGGAAAAATAGTGCTGGGCAACCAAAGATGACCAACTCGGCGATCCGCAATTTAGTAAGCGAGTACGAACAATGTTGACAAAGTCGGATCGCAAACACGCCGAGTACCGCCGTTACCAAGCCGTGTGTATAGAACAACGACAACTGCTCCGACCGCATCAGCTCATTCCAATGGAATAGCGAGCGAATGAGGAACGATAAAAACCCGATAAAAAACATGATGGCCGCGATTCGCAGCCGGTTTCTTAGCAGGTCGCGCGTTTCGGCGCTCAGGTGCGGCGTGCTACCCTCGACCAAGGCAACCTTGCGACGCGCCTCTTTGCGCATGCTGTCACCGCTCGAATCTTGCTCCGCTCCGAAGAGGGGACGCGGAGCAATCACGGTCTCTGCACCGTGAATCGATGAAGCTCCGTTGTTGGAGTGGCCGTTGAATTCGGCGGGCGCCATGGGGGTATCCCTTCAAGCGTATCAGAGGGCCGTAAGCCGAAGAGGGTTCGCGGCCGACGGCGTGTTAAACGCTTTAGTATCTTACTCAGCGAGCCGATTTTTGGGCAGAGTAAGCAGCCGGGCGCAGCCCGCAAATGCTGGCGTATTGAGGGATGATTCTTCCGCCAGGGCGGACAATTCGATGCCCGTTAGTCAGCCGATTTCGCGAAAAATCATTTTTTTCGCGCGACATCATGGGCCTGCGGAAATCCGCATCATGCGGCGCGCCGGGCAACATCCCGGGTCGCCCACTCGGCGATTTGCGTACGCGTCACGCTGCCAAAAGTAATTTGTCCGTCAGACTCATGCCGCTCGCTCAAAACGATCGAGTTCGCGTGCAGCATGCGGGGCACGTAGAACCAAGCGCCCTGAAGATCGTTTTCAGACACGTCCGGACCAATCAAAATCAAATCCGTGTTCTGGTGGGCGTTGGCCGCAGATGCGAGCGACATCCGTGGCACTCCCGGCACCAGCCGAACGTTCGCTTCAGTGGCTCGCAGAACGCGATACGTTTCCTTGAGCGCGAGCGGATCTCGGCCCTGTTCGCGCGCTTCGAACATGTCGAGCCCCGTGTACCACACCTTTTGCTCGCCTGCGAACCGCTGCGCGACTTGGATCAGCGATTGCGCTCGCGCCAAATTGCTAATGCCGATTTCTACGATCCGACAAATCTTATGTCGCTTCACCAGTCGGTAAAGTTGCTGATTTCCACGGGGGCGCGAGAAATAAGCAAGGCGCGTGTAGCGTAACCAATTGGCGGCAGCCACGGCGATCTCCGTCAGGCGAGCAGTTGGCGGGGCGGGTCGGCGCGCACGCAGATACAAAACCGTGTGGCGCGAGGATTGCCGACGCAAAGTGCGGGGTGGTGCGTCGGCAATTTGAGGTGGGACTTAATTACAACATCGGAAATCGCTCACTCGGAATGCACCGAATTTAGCGAATTCCATGGCGGCGCTGCCGGCTACGCGAAGAGACTCCTCGCCAACTGCGCAAAAAGCAGCGGCCCGGCGGAGCGGCTGTCATTGGTGACCGAAGTCCCAAATCTACAGGCCGGCCGCGGGGCCGCGGTTGCTTGTTCGGTTATAAGCGGCGCCCTGGCCGCTGGCTGCTATCAATCCAACTGGGCGAAGCTCGAAGTCGGTCGTGCGTTCGCGAGCGGGACCTAGGCAGATTCATCTCAGGTATCGGCCATACAAAAGGCAGCACTTAACGATTTCACGGCCTGATCATTATTTTGCAACAATTCCTAATGATCTGAGCGAATTGGCCTGCTTGCCGAACGCGCGCTTTGCGGCGGCGCTCCGACCGATTCGGCGCTTATCTTTGCCAATGCTTGAAATGCTGGATCATCTTCTCGCTCGGGTTAGGCACCACGGCTGCCAATTCAACAGATAATTTTTCCGGCGTAGAGCCCTGCTGATAGCACGCGATGTTGCGCACCAGCGCTTCATGCGCCGCCTCGGGGCCATGCATCATGAAATGCACCCAGGCCCACGCATAGCGGTAATCGGCCGCGTCCATATCGCTGAGTTGGTCGCGCTCTTCGAGCGATTCAATCGAACGAACCATGCCCAGTCTTAAGCTCCACTTCCACTTCGGATCGGTAAAGTAGGGATGATCGAAAGCCCGCTGGTCTGCCGGCACTTCAAAATATTTGGCAATTCCTTCGTCCAGCCACAGCGGAACCAAAGCCAAGGACGAATGCAGCAGCGCATGAGTGCACTCATGACGCAAGTCGATATCCAGATCCTCTTTGTCGTAGGTGTAAACGCCCGGCAAGCCGTTTTCTAAAACAAATAGCGCAGAACGGTATGGCACTTTCGGGAAATGTCGTTGGGTGTACGATCGATATCGTTCCTCATCCGCGAAAATGTAGACGTAGATCGGGGATGCCGCGGGGCGGACCCCCAGCGTTCGCGTAATTTCCCGTTGCAATTCGGGCAATTCGGCAAACAGGTGGTCATACTTCGCGAGCGGAAACGCCGCTTGAATGCTGAACGGCCCAATCTGGCGAACGTCTGTCCACTTCATGTACTCGGTCGAAGTCGCCGTTGCCATTTGAACAGACAGCGCGACTGCGATGATCCAACCGAGAGATAATCTGTGGTGTCGTGCCATGAGCCTGCGTGCGGCCGGGCGCAGGAGATGCGCCGGCGCAATGGCGCTTCGCGAAGAGTTCGCGACAGCGCACGGTGACGAAGAAAAGAGAAGAAGCAGAGAAGAGTTTCGAAAAGCGGCCGGATTATAACCGGGCCGACCGACGCGTCAATCGCGCTTCGCAATCGCCACGCCTCTGCGAGAGCGTATTTGAGGTCCCGCCGTCAGCTTGCCAGCGCTGCTCGCGCCAGCACTTCGTAGACCGGGCCGTCAGGTTTCAGCTGACTCGAGAAAACCGTCACCTCATCAACCAACATGGCGCCTGCGTCGTATTCCGCAAGGCTCGCCAGTTCCCGTACGAGGGCCCGCGGCGCGGAATCCCGCCCTGCCCTTCCCAACGTAAGGTGCGGCACATAGCGGCGCGCTTCGCCGCGGAATCCGAGGGCCGCGAGCTTTGCCTGAATAGCGGCTTGCAGTGCGATCATTGCCTGCGCGCCTTTGCCTGCCCCGATCCACAAGTTTCGCGGACGATCTGGCGCTGGAAACGCGCCGACGCCACGGCACTCCAACTCGAATGATTCCAATCCGCCCGCTGCCGCCAATACGGCATTGCAAACAATCGGAATCTCAAGCAAATCGACTTCGCCTAAAAACTGCAACGTCCAATGCAGGTTTTCGGCCGGCGTCCAGCGCACGTCACCAGCGACTGGCCCAAGTAATCGGGCGACCTTCGCAGCCGATCGTCGTACTTCGGGAGATGCGACCACCGCAATGAACGTCCGCAACTTCATGGGAACTAAAAGCGAAGCATTTTCTTGTAAGCGATCATCCGTTCTTCAATGTCCTCCCGCGAGATCTGCTGCATCCGCTCGAGGCCAAAGCCCTCGACATCAAAGCTGGCGACCAAAATACCGTACGCCATCGCGGTCTTGAGCGCCTCGGGTTCGAAATTGTTATGTTGGGCCAGGTATCCCATCATCCCGCCCGCAAAGCTGTCGCCGGCGCCCGTGGGATCGACCACTTTCTCCGTTGGAAACGCCGGCATCACGTACGTTTCATGTTCGCTGAAGAACATGGCCCCGTGTTCGCCTTTCTTAATAATGACGAACTTCGGCCCCATTTCGCGCACTCGATGGCCGGCGAGCACCAGGTTCTCCGTGTCGGCCAGCATCTTGGCTTCCATGTCGTTGATGACCAGCCCATCCAGGCGCTGGAAGAGCTTCATCAAATCGTCGTGCGTCGTTTTGATCCACAGATCCATCGTGTCGGCGACAGCCAATCGGCACCCCGGCACTTGGTCCAATACTCTCATCTGCAAGGCCGGCACGCCATTGGCCAGAAACACGTACTCCGTACGCTGATACTTTTCCGAAAGCTCCGGATTGAATTCGCCGAACACATTGAGCTGAACATCGAGCGTCTCGCGATCGTTCATGTTCGGTTCGTAACGACCCGTCCAGCGAAACGTTTTGCCGTTGGCAACCTTCAAGCCCGAAGTATCAATCCCGCGGTCGCTCAGCAGCTTCGTATGTTCGGCCGGCCAGTCGGTGCCCACGACGCCGACCAATTGCACTTCGGTAAAGAAACTCGCCGCGTACGAGAAATGGGTAGCCGATCCTCCCAGCAAATTGTCTCGCCGGGCCTGCGGCGTTTCGACGTTATCAATGGCGACCGAACCAACAACCAGGAGGGGCATAGTTTGTAACTTACCGAAGGAAGAAAAAACCGCAAGAATGAAGGGGCGATTATCGACCGCGCTCGCGCCGGCCGCAAGCCGGCGTCAATTATTCCTCCAAAATTCGCCCGAACCTCACCCGGATTTCTCGGCAGTTTCACGCGTCCTGGTTATGCTAAGGGATTGCTTGCGTGGCCACGGCTACTGGGATTAGCGCGGCGGGTTAACAGGGTTCTTTTTTGAGGCTGATCGTGATTCAACAGCGACGATGCACTGCGTGGGCAGTTTTTTTATTAACGGTCATTTATCACGGCACAGCGCGTGCCGACGCGTACGATCCACCGCCGACTTATTACAATGCTGCCACCGGGACCGGTGCCACACTGAAGAGTCAGCTGAATAGCATCATCAAGGTTGAAACTGCGATGTCTTACGACGCGGCGCGCAGCTCGCTGCAAGTGACGGATGCGGATCCAAATAATCCTGGTCACATGCTGACCGTGTACGATCGTACTTCCGTAAACGTCGCCGCCATCAATCCGAATGGTTCGATACCCGGTTGGGATAGCGGCGCGACTTGGAACCGCGAACACACTTGGCCGCAGAGCCGCGGCATCGCCAGCACGAGTCCACCGGACGGCACGGATCTTTTTGAGTTGCGGCCAGCGCTGACGGCGAATAACGGCGACCGCGGAAACCTCAACTACGGCGGTGCGTACGGCGCGCAGCCCGCCGGAGTCGTGTCCGACGGCGGATCTTCCAAATGGTATCCCGGCGATGCCGACGCCGGCATGATTGCGCGCGAACAGTTTTACATGGCCGTCCGCTACGATGGTACCGAAGCAAATACGACCGACCTCGAACTGTTCAACGGCAACCCCACTACTTCGCAGGGCCTTGGCGATCTCAGCCGGCTCATCGAATGGAATTATGCAGCGCCACCCGATTCGTTTGAACGCAAACGCAACCAAATCATTTACGATCAATATCAGCACAACCGTGATCCATTTACCGATCACCCCGAATATGTGTGGTCGGTGTTCGTGAATCAGACGAACAATAGCCAACTCGCGATCGCGGGAGCTACCGTGAATCCCGATGGCAGTTCAACGCGCAATGTCGATCTGGGACGCATTTTCACGAACGCCGTGGTGCCAGCCGCTCAGTCGTTTACCGTCAATAAAGCGGGCACGGATGGCACGTACTTTAGCGTCACCACCGCGGGCTCAGCGACCAGCTCATTGTCCGGCCGCTTCAACAATATGCGGACCAACCAAACCGACAGTAAATCAATCAGCGTCGGTCTGAGCACTTCCACATCCACCGCCGGGCAAAAATCGGGCAGCGTCACGATCGACAATCTTGATATTACGACAGCCGGCGGATCGGGTCATGGCGCCAACGACGCGAACGACGTTTTTAACGTCAGCCTCACGGTTCTCGATCACTCGACGCCGTCGTTCGTGTCCGGTTCGTCCCTCAGCACGACTTCGCACGATTTCGGGCGTGTACCAATTGCCGCCAATTCGCCCGCATTCTCATTCGACGTCTATAACTTATTGGCAACCGCCGGTTATACGGCCGATATGGATTTCAACAGCGTGGTTCCCAGCGGGAATTCGGCGGCATTCACCACCGATCTCGACGCCTCGGCCGGTTCCCTCGTCTTGGCAGGCGGAATGGGGCATACGTTTATGTCTTCGCTTACCGCAGCGTCCTTAGGCAGTTTTTCTGCCAGCTACTTGCTGAATTTCTCGGATGAAAACATACCCGGCGCACTGAACAAGTCGATCACGCTGACCCTGACGGGCAGCACGTTTTTGGCGGGCGACTACAACGGCGATAACGTCGTCGACGCTGCTGATTACATCGTTTGGCGCCACAGCGAAGGTCAACCTGCCGCCGCGTACGCCGGCGCGGATGGCAACGGCGATGGAATCATCGATGACGCCGACTACGATGTGTGGCGGTCCAATTTCGGCCAGACAGCCCTTGGCAGCGGCGCACTCGCCGGGTCGACCATCCCGGAGCCAATGACGCCGTTGTTGGTCGGCTGCGTCGCTATTGCGGCGGCGCTGCGGCGGGGCCGCCGGGCCCAGCGTCGGGACGTGTCGCTGGCGGGGCGCCAGCCTTAGCTGCTTCGGCCCGTCGCGCTGCGTTCCGCGCCGCTTGAATCGCGGGTAACATCGCCGCGACCGTAAGCCCGGTTACCGTCATTGTAACCTGCTGCCGCTGCGCCGGGTCCTGTCCGTCGAACTTCAGGCAGGTCACGCTCGTGCCGTTTCGCTGCGGTTGGAAGTGTTGCGCCATGCGTTCTTGGTAACGACCCATCGCTTGCTGAATCGTATCATCCGGCGCGGGCCCTGGCTGGCCCGGCGTTCCCGATGCTCGCATCTTCTGAGCGACGTCTTGCAAAGTCGTCTCGATCTGTTGCGCCGCAGCTTCGTCATTTCCTTGAACAACCAGCGTCGTTGGCCCCGGCGTGACCACGTTGAGGGTAAGCTCCGCACTCCCGGCCAGATTCAGCGCATCAAATAATGGCTTCGCAGCCGGCGGCGCTTTCGCTTGCATCTGAGCTAACCCCATTTGCATCATGGGCCGTAGCGCGGCTACATCCAGTGCCAAGTACAAATCGTTTCCTGCCGGCACTTCGCGCGACTGATCGATCAGTTTGCCCGACTTCGGCTGACTACCAGAAGTAACAATTTGTTTTAGCATCGCGTCTGGCGCAGCGATCAACGTTTTATTGTCTGCCCCATAAAAGCTGGGCCACATCGGGTTCGAGCTTTCGAGATACTTCTTCCCATTCAACTCGGAGAGCTTGACGAAGGGATGAATCTGCGGCGGCAGCGCAGTTGCCCGAAAGGGCTTCGTGAATTTGACCGTGACGCCATACGTCGGCGCAATAGGATTCGTCATGTCGAGAAACGCAACGGCTTCCTCCACGTCAGCCGGATCGATTCCGGCATATTTGACACCTGCCGCGGATGCCACCTCGACCGGGAACATTTGGGCAAACGGCGATGCCATCAGTTGCGCCGGCCGAATTGCCAAGAGCACAGACGCGTTGGATGATATATACGAGGTGTCGAGTTTGGCGCCATTTGCTCCTGGTACGGCTCCGCCGGGCGTCGAAGAACCAGGCCCCGAGGTATCCGGCCCGCCGTTCAATCCTTCGACTCGTTGCCGAACCGCCTGAATGGCTCCGAATCCCTGCGCAATCGCCGGGGCAGATGGCGCCAACGCCGTTGCCGGCGCCAGTAATAGGCACAAGTATTCGCGAACCCGCCGGTTTTTCACTGGTTGAAAGTTCATCAACAATTCCATTGTCTGAGCAACAAAAACGTCCCCGCCGGAGCGTAAAAACTATGACGCCTGTTCAGCTTAAAGTGAGCGCTGCGCGTCGTCAAATTCGGTGATGCCCCGAAATCCTAGCCCTTGGCGATGGCCGGCAAATGTTTCGCGCCGCAGTCCGCTGGCTCACGCCATCGCAAATCCGACACAGTTATAGGGTGCCGCCGAGTTCCAAATCTTCGGATTGCGCCATTTACACGCCCTACCTGCCGACGTTCCGAACTGCGCAACTACGGCACCAGCACAACTCTTGAGCACATAATCGCCCCTAAATCCGGGCGGTTTTTCGCTCTGCACGCCGGTTAACTCCAACCTATATTTCTCCAGGCCCGGACCCTTGCCCCGCTCGGGTCGTGCGTAAATTGAGGGCAAACTCGTTTTTCGGCCGTATCGAGCTCGCTAGTTCGCATCGCAGATTGGCAGTTTCATGATTGTTATCGTCGGCATCATTGTCGTTATCGGCTCCGTACTCGGCGGGTTCACGATGGCCGGCGGACACTTCGGCTCGCTCGTTCATCCCTCCGAAATCATTACCATTGGCGGCGCCGCCCTCGGCGGTCTTATCGTTGGCTCGCCGAAGAAGACCCTCATCGACCTGGTGAAAGGGCTGATCCAATCCATCAAAGGCTCTCCGTACGGTGGCGCTGCTTACGAAGAGTCATTCAAGTGCTTGTACGATCTGCTCCGCATGGCTCGCCGCGACGGCATGTTGGCTCTCGAACCCCATCTGTCAAAGCCCGAAGAGAGCAGCATCTTTTCGAAATACCCGAAGGTCCAACACGACCATCACTTGCTTCACTTTATTTGCGGTGGCATGGGCCCGCTGGTCGACGCCACCGTCAAGCCCGAGCAAATCGGCGAAATGCTGGAAGTTGAACTCCGGATCATGGCCGAGGAGCATCACGCTCCGATGCACGCCCTGCAAAAATGTGCCGACGCCTTGCCAGGGTTCGGCATCGTCGCGGCCGTGCTTGGGATCGTAATCACGATGGGTCACATCGATGGTCCGCCGGCGGAAATCGGCGAAAAGGTAGGCGCCGCACTGGTCGGTACGTTCTTGGGGATTTTATTGTCGTACGGTTTCGCGGCGCCGCTGGCCACCCGCATGGAATCGCTCGGCATTCAAGAAAGCGCATTCTTCAAAGTCATCGCCGCAATCATCGTCGGCTTTGCCAATAATTTGCCTCCGAAGGTGGCGCTCGAAATGGCTCGTCGCAGCGTATCGAGCGAATTCCGACCTGAGCGCGACACGCTCGATGAATGGTTCAAGGAAGCAGAGGCAGCGTAATAAGGTCTAGGGTCGAAGGTCGAAGGCGAAACGACTGAGCGTCGAGCCGTCCAGCCCCCAGCCCCTGGTCCCTAACCCCTGGAGTTTCACATGGCAGGCGGCGGCGGTGCGTGGAAAGTTGCGTACGCGGACTTCGTAACCGCGATGATGGCCTTTTTCATGGTCATGTGGCTCACTGCGCAAAGTCCCGAAGTGAAGAAGGCGATCGGCGGCTACTTTCAAGACCCGTGGGGCACCTCGGCGGAAAACAGCACGCCGACCTTGCAAACGCCCGCTGGCCTAACCGGCAACGTTCCGTTCGCTGATAGCGCGAGCGGTATTCTCCCCAACCGTTGGCCGCAAGCAAACCAGGACAACGCCACGGAAAAGCAGCCGGGCGCCGCCTCGGTTTGGCAGCAGAAACAAAAGGTCTTCTTGATGACCACCACCGACCGCAATCTGCCGGCGCTGGTCGTAAATTTCGGCGATTCGTCCGCCGAGCTCACGCCAGCCTCCGAGCAGCGATTGAACGATCTGCTTCCCGCGCTCGTCGGGAAACAAAACAGGATCGAGCTACGCGCTCATTCCACCCGCCGGCCGCTGCCTAAAGACAGCACCTTCCGCGATCACTGGCAACTGTGTTACGAGAGGAGTTTGGCGGTGATGAAATTCCTAGTTCAACACAGCGTGGAACCCGAGCGCGTTCGGCTAAGCCAGGCGGCCGCCTTCGAGCCACTCACCACGCGTCTTGAGTCGTCATTCCAGGACGAGAACAACTGTGTTGAAGTATTTCTGCTGACCGAAACTTCCGGCAAAACAGCCGGCACGACGCCCGTTTCCGGCCAGTCCGCCGACGCCGTCGCGGTAGCGAAGCCAAAGCCTTAACAGCGAATTTTACGGCGCAGCCAGCAAGCGGTCGACCCGCGCGAATTCGTATCCGCGTTTTTGTAGCTCGTCGCACAATGCGCCAAGTCGTATGTGAAATGGATCTTTGCGTCCCGAGCCAAGGTGGAGCAGAAGAATAAATCCGTTCAGGCCGTGCGGATCCTTTTTCTCGTACGCGAGAATATCGTCATAGATTTTTTGCGACGATTGAAAATGCGGATCGTCTTCTCGCATGTAATCACGGTTCGAACCACTTCCCGGCGTGAAATTAAACAATCGAACGTCCAGCGGCTTGCACCATTCGACCTGATCGCGATTGAACTGCTCGTAAGGCGGAATAAAATACATCGCGCCTTTTTCGCCGAGTGCTCCTAACGCCCGCAAGCCGGCAATGTTTTGCCGCAGATCCGCGGTGAATTCATCTCGGGTAACGAGCGACTTTGCCCGCTCATCCCACGAAGCGTACAGCGGATGTTTATTGGAATGCGGCCCAATATAGTGCCCTTCCCTGATCGCTTGCTGCAAAAGCTCCGCGAGTTCCGCCTGGGCAACGAAATTGCCCGTAACGAAAAATGAGCCGCGAATCTTCCGCTCGTCGAGAACTTTGAGAATCGACGCCAGGCTTTCGCCGAATTCGTCGCCGGTGAAGACGAGCGATAACTTCTTGGCAGACACATCGCCGCGGATGATCCCCCCAAACGAATCGCGGACGAGCTCTTCGCCACGAGCACCCGGCAATAACCCGCTAGCTGCTATCACTGCGGCGAACACTAAAACAGCGGTTTTCTGCATGAACACTATCCTACTTCGCTGCATCGCCAACGCGAAAGCCGGCATTGCCCTTTCGGCCCGCGTTCTCGTTTGCTACTAATTCGCACCCAACAAACCAATTCAGCCCAGTCGCCAGCTTTCTGCGGCGAGATCTGTTCCTGGGCGCCGAGCCGCCGCAACTCATCCTGTTGCCAGCAAAGCGTGCTCGGTAGTTCTTGACCACCTCGATATTGCCTACTCGTTTTTGCCATGTTCAAAGAAGAATTGCCGCTTTCCGTCCACGAAGAACTCGACCGCCGGGGCCTCAACGGCGTGCCTGTTGTCCTATGTGCCAGCAGCGACCTGTCGCTCGCCGGCGAACCTGAACGGAATTGGGTGGTAGCCACCAAAGACGCCATTACCGCCGTTCGCGAAACCAATGTAGGCGTCTCGCTCCGCGAGACGCAATCACCTCTCGCGGAGCGCGAGGAAAACTCCCTCGTTGTCGAAACCCGCATCCCCGTCGCCGACGTCCGCGAGTTTCGCACGCAAGGCGCCATCGGCTCCGGCTTTCTGCAAGCGTACGTCGATGACTACTGGGTCGACCTCGCCCGCTTCCCAAACACCCAAGCCGACCGTTTCAGCCGCCTCGCCCGCTATCTCGAAGATCTTCGCACCGGGGGCGACGTCCAAATCGACGAAAACGCCGTCGAGAAAATCACCCACTGCCCAAAGTGCGGCCAGCGCCTGCCGATCGCCAACGAATCCTGCCCTCGCTGCATTCCCCGTAAAGCGATTCTCTCGCGCCTCGGCCAAATGCTTTGGCCCTATCGCAAGACCGCGTTCATCATGTGCGGCCTGATGCTCGTGGCCGTCGCCGCCGAGCTCACGCCACCGAAATTGCAGCAGTATCTCGTAGACCACATTCTAAAAGGCGGTCAACGCGCTCCGGACACCCCTGGCCTGTTCGCCGGCCTTGTCGTCGTCGTCTCATCGCTCGCCTTCGCTCGGATCATGCTCAGCGCCGTGAACTTTGCGAAAGGCCGCATGGCTACCCGCGTCGGTGTGGCGCTCACGTTCGACCTGCGCGCGAAGCTCGTCAACAAACTGCATGCGCTCGGTCTCGATTATTACGACCGACACCAGGTCGGCGCACTCACCAGTCGCGTGGCCTACGACAGCGAAGTGATTCAAAGCCTGTTGCACCAAATCACCGGCGGCTTCCTCCTTCAAATCGTCCAAGTCACCGCCGTCGGCGTCATGCTCATGACGCTTAACCCCAAGCTGGCCGTGTACACACTCATTCCCGCTCCGCTCGTCATCGTCGGCAGCTGGTTCTTTTGGAAGCGCGTCCACCCCAAGCATTACCGCTACTGGGACTCCAGCAGCAAACAAGCGGGCATGCTCACCGGCATGCTGTCCGGCATCCGCGTCGTAAAAGCCTTCGCCCAAGAAGATCGCGAATACGAACGCTTCAACAAAATCAGCGATTACCTCCGCGCCTGCCGCATGCACGTGGATTACTCGACGACAACATTTTCTGCCATCATGCAGTTAATCTTCAGTCTGGGCGGCTTGGTCGTGTGGTATGTCGGTGGTCACGACGTCCTCGCCGGCACGATGTCGCTCGGCTCGATGATGGCGTTCCTCGCCTACCTCGCGATGTTCTACACCCCACTCGCGACGCTTTCGCAGTTCACCACCTGGCTCACCAATTTCCTCACCGGCTGCCAACGCGTCTTCGAATTGTTAGACACTCCCGTCGAAACGTGCGAACCCGATGAACCCGTCGCGTTGCCAATGGCGGACAATAGGTGTCAGGTGTCGGGTGACAAGTGTCCGGAAGAGAGGAAGAGTCGGAAACCGGGCCTCGACATCCGACACCTGACATCTGACACCTCTCTCGGCGCCATCCGATTCGAAAAAGTCTCGTTCGGCTACGAACGTCACCAACCCGTCCTCCGCGACATCGATTTCTCAATCCGCCCCGGTGAAACGATCGGCATCGTCGGCAAGAGCGGCAGCGGCAAAACCACGCTCGTCAATTTGCTTTGCCGCTTTTACGACGTCTGCGAAGGCCGAGTCCTCGTCGATGGCATTGATGTTCGCCGCCTCGCGTCGCACGACCTCCGCCGCCACGTCGGTTGCGTCCTCCAAGAGCCATTCCTCTTCCGCGGCACGATCTGGCAGAACCTCGTCTACGGCATGCCCGAAAGCACCCCCGAACAAGCCATCGCCGCCGCAAAAGCTGCTCAGGCTCACGACTTCATCCTCAATTCGTCACTTGGTTACGACACTTGGCTTGGCGAGCGCGGCTCCGGGCTCTCTGGCGGCGAACGCCAACGCATGTCGATCGCCCGCGCCATTCTTTACGATCCGCCGATCCTGGTTCTCGACGAAGCCACCAGCAATGTCGACGCCGAAAGCGAACATGCAATCCAGCAGGCGCTTCGCGCGCTCACCAAAGGCCGCACCACAATTGCCATCGCACATCGACTTTCAACGCTTCGCGAAGCCGACCGCATTCTCGTCTTCGACCGCGGTCGCATCGTCGAGCAAGGCAGCCACGATGCCCTTATCGCCCGCAACGGCAAATATGCCAATTTGGTCCGCCTACAAGG
>DATBAY010000193.1:0-12434 GCA_036271295.1 Lacipirellulaceae bacterium
CATTTCCGGCCATCGGTATTAGCAGCCAAGTTGCTACAATTGAGAATATATGAGCAAGCCGGGCGATAACCGCGACTTCAAATCACAGCCCAGTTCGGCTGCGAATAAAAGCGCGAAGCCGGCGGCCAAAGTCGTCACCTCGGCGGATTTTTTTTCGCTCGCGAGTTTCCTCCAACGACGGGAACAGCTGCAACGCGGTCACAAACGCGAGTCACAGGGCGAAGCCATCCGCGCCGCCGGCGAGTTCTATCACACGCGCGAATATGCAGCGGCCTACGAAGCATTCAAAACCGTTTACGATCGCGTTGCCGCCGACATGCAGCGCGTGCTGGCGCGCAGCCCTGAGCTCGAAGCCAAAAAGATGGCCGAGCAACAAGGCAAGTCGCTCTCCGTTGCCAAAGAGAACGTTCAGCAAATGCGAGCCCACGCGCAGCAGCTCGCCGATCAATTCGAAAAGCTGCGGCAAGATTTGGAAAACAAGCCGCTCGTGCGCTTGCATATCAAGCAAGGCAGAACGACCCCAAAGGCTGCGCCGGAGCTGGAGCGAACGTCAGCCGATTCCGCGCCTACGAGCCTCGACAGCGCAAATGAAACGCGGTTTGACGCGGGCCCCAGCCTGCTCTCCACGATCTCGGTGGAAAGCAACCGCTACACAAAAGCGCCCTATGCGCCGCCCGAGGTCGGCACGCTGTACGCCGTTCGCGACAAATCGAAAACCGAGCGCATCATTCGCGTTATCGCGATCGCGGCAGATCGCGCGAAAGTGCAAGTCGATATTGCGGAGCCAGGTTCAGCAGGCAAAAAGCCGATCGAGCTTGCAGTCGATTCTTTAGCACATCAAGCCGCGCACGGTCGGTGCCATCTGCTCGTGCCGGTACATGAAACTGCTGAACTAATCTCCGATACGGAGCAGCAGCCGACTAGTCCGCTTCCTGATGCTTCGGCCCTGCGAATCGACATTCAAAACTTTGGACGCTGCTGCGCCAGCATCGCGCGCGCGAACATTAAATTCAGCACGCAGCTGATCAAAGACGTCGGCGACGGGGCTTTCCGGGCGGGCAAATATGAGAAAGCGTTCTTGACCTTCGAACAACTCGCCGTGGGATTCACGTCTGCAGTGAATGCGAGCCGCCAGGCGATCGCCGAGGGCCGTCGCCGGCTGACCGCCGAGAAGGGACACCTAAGCGGCAAAGAAATCCTCGAGCGAACCGCTGCCTTCACCCGCGGCGAACAATTGATTTTTTCCGCCGAACGAGAATTCGCGACCATTCTCGAAGGCTTGCGAATGTATTTGATTGCCAAGGATTTGAAGTAATGCGTTGCGCTCGCGACGCGCTGCCATTGGCTTTTCATAGCGGGTAGTAAATAAAAAGAGCCACGGGGGAAGAGGTAACCCCCGCGGCTCGATAGTGTGGGCTCAGAGGCCTGGCCCAGCAACTCACGTCACATTGATTTCAAAACCGGCGCTCTCGCACTTTATTCTTTGCGAGCGCGGCGTGTATTTAAGAGCGCCACCGCACCAAGGCCGAGCAAACCACAAGTGGCCGGCTCTGGAACTGGTGTCACCGACATGATCAGCAGTTCCGGCGCGCCGTTAAAAATCTGAACGAGTCCCGTCACGTTCACCGAACTTCTCGCGATCGGCGTGCCAGACAGATTATCGCTCGCCGTAGTGTAAGTGATCGGGCTATAGAACCCGGTTAACGTATGCGTGCCGCTGTCCGTGATCGTCGACTGGACGTTGACCGTGCCGTAATTTCCCGTTATCGCGCTGGAAATCGATACATTTTCAATAGTCACTAAATGTCCGGCGAAACTCGGATACGGGTTCCCTGCAGTTGGGGCCGCGGTGTAGGTGGCCAATGTTGGAATCGTTTCAAGCAGCGGCGCGGGCACCGTGTTGCCCGAGGAATTCATCGTAATGGCCGTCGGCGTGCCCATTTCGGGTACGCCACTGAATGGCGAAAAAGGCCCGGAAATTGACAGACCATCCCCCGCTGCCGGCACATAGCCGCCCACGAGTGCTCCGCCGCTGGCAGTAGGACCAAAAACATCCATCGACCCCGAACCATCATCAACAAGAAAAATATACCGACCGCCAGTGGTTGTCGGCTTCGAGAGCACCGCACTTACCACAGGACCTTGATCGAGCGTGAGTGGAGCGCCGCTAGCCGACAACTCGGCCTGTGCGATCGTGCTGGCCTGTGCATTACGCGCAGCAAAACACATTGCAGCCAAAAGCAATCCGGAAACAATAAGCCCGCGATTGTTTCTCCACAACGGTTCGGAGGTGACGATCCTTCGAACTGGGCGGGCAAATCTAGCATTCGTTTTCATGAGCAGATCCTCAACTGGGTGTGGAATGGAAAGTAACAATTCGCAAACAGTACAGATTCTCTTGGCATTCGCGGAAAGCGTTCGATCGCTCCCGCGCAAACTCAAGATACACCGCAAGCGTTATTGAAAGATGAAGGCCTCGCGTGCATTCAAAGTGCGAGCTTCGGGAGTCGATGGGGTCGACCCGCGATCAAACCCCAACACGACGCGAGCACGAGCAACATTGCGCTGGCCGGTTCTGGCACAAACGTGGCGCTACCCAAGCTCGAACCGCTTCCAGACGTTGCGCCGAAGTGGGCTCGCCAATCCGTGTAGCCTTGCGCACCGTTGATGCCCGTGTCACGCCACACGACATAGTCTCTGGCATCAACCTTGCCATCGCCGTTGTAGTCGCCGGTCAGACCGGCTGCTGCGCCGAAGCCGATATCGATGCCGCTGAACGAAGCCAATGTCGACGATGTATACCAATCAATCGACGAATTGTCAGTCAACGTTGCCGGATTTAGGACGTTCGCAGCAGGTATGAAGTCAATGGCTGCGCCCAACGTCCCTGTGCCGCCAAATTGGCTGATGAACAAGTTCCCGTTCTTGTCGAGTGCCAAATCGCGAGCCGTATTGATCGACGTGCTCAGGTTGATCGTCTTCACAACGTTGTAGCCGGCGGTTGGATCGATCACGTAGAGCTTGTTCAACGTCGCCGCTGCCACGCTGTCGAATCCACCGTAGTCGGCATAGATATATTTGGAAACGTTCGGATTGTACGCAATCGAGGTAAAGTTGCCGTTCGAGCCCAACGTTGGATCAACGTCCTTCACCATGCTGAGGGCCGCTGTCGTCGAGTCAACGGTGTACAGTTTGCCGAGCGCCGAAAACATCAACCCGGTGCTGTTGTTCAACCACCCAACGCCCGTAGTGTGCGCAACGTTTTCAGAAATCATCGTGGCGCTCTCTCGACCGTTGCTGGCTGCTGGCGTTCCACCGCCTGCCCCGTCGCCGGCCGCGTAGTCGTACACCAACGCTTTCCCCGAATCGTAACCAGACGCCAAAATCTTTGTGTTATCGGGGCTAACCGCAACTTCGCCGAGCCGCGTTTGCGTGATTAAGCCGCCGCCGATTTGCAAGCCGCTCGGGTTCGAGAAGCCGGTGTCGACGATGAGCGTCGCTGGCGCCACCGGATCGGAGCCATGTGTAGGGGAGCTAAAGATCTGGCCGCCCGCGGCCCCGGTTCCAAAGTCCACGCCCAGCAAATTGCCCTGTGCGTTATGAAGGACGCCATCGAGGTTATCGAACTTTACTATTTCGATAAACGGTGTGCTCGTCCAAGGGCTAGTGAGCTTCGCCCCCCCACCCATCGTAGCCGTCCCACGTACCAACTCGACGGTTGACGTGGCGGTAGCATTACTTAATCCAAATACTAAATCGCCTGCTTGCGGAAGATCCGCCAGCGCGATACGCTGACTCGCGACAGCAGTCGCCAAGGTTAGGGCTACGCGGGCGACATTTCTCAGGCGCGCAACATTGATGGTTGTCATGGGTTCTCCTCATGCACATCGCCTGCACTTTCACGCCACGCCAACCGGCCGAATGTCATATCGACAAACGACTATGCCTTGTCTTTTAACTGATCGCCGATCACCTTTCAATTAGTAAACAAGAATTCTCAGGCGAATTCATCAAAGCTTCACGAGCCTTCATCAATATGACGCCGACGTCTCAATAGGTTGACGTGTTTTAATCTACAGGCGAAACGATGCGAGGGCCGAGTCGATGACCACTCGAGCTGGAAGTGGAAGGTACGCCTTTACGTTGGTCGAACTGCTGGTTGTGATCGCGATCATCGGGATCTTGGTCGCGCTATTGCTGCCGGCGATTCAGGCTGCTCGTGAAGCGGCGCGGCGCGCACAGTGCGCCAATAACATCAAGCAGCTGGGCTTAGCGGCAGAGAATTTCCTGTCTGCCAAGAAGGTCTTCCCCGTCGGTCTTCAAGGCCCCAGCATCAGCGGCAATGCAGCCCTCAATGGCCCCGTCTGGACGAACGTCTTTGTCGAGCTGATGCCTTATATCGAACAAGACAACCTTCAAGCGAACTTCGACAAGAAAACTGCGACGGGCGATACCGGTGGCAATAATACCGGCCTCACTCCCGGTCTCCTCAATACAATTGCGTCGCAAATTATTGTCAACTTTCGCTGCCCATCGAGTCAGCTGATTCCGCAAAATACCGTCAACGGATACATATTTGGGACCAACGATTACGCCGGCAACGGCGGCACGCGGGTCTTCGACCCAGTCGCCGACGTTACACGCAGGCGCTTGGCCGCCCAAAAGCCTCCCGCCGGCGCGAATCCAAACTTAACTCCGGTCGGTCAGGCAGTGCCCGTTTACAACGACGGGTTGTTTAATATCGTCGAACGCGGCGATACCGGCACGGCCATCAAGCAGGTCACCGATGGACTCAGCAAAACGTTCATGTTTGGTGAAAGAAATCGTGACGATCCGACCAATGCCGTTCTCAAGACTTCAGGTTACTCTCTCGACAGCTGGTGCGGCTGGGCCTGGACCGCGAACGTGAAATCCGTGGGCGATAACTTGGGACACTCCGCGGTCGCGATTAATTTTCAGATGCCGCAAAGTTCAAATTCAGCGCTGGATTCAAACGACCGAATTTGCGCTTGGGGAAGCTCCCACTCGGGCGGCGCCAATTTTTGCTACGCAGATGGCTCCGTCAGCTATCTGCCAGATTCTACCGACCTCACCGTTTTGAAAGCATTCGCGACAATTAAAGGCGAGGAAATTACCACCGCGCCGTAGCGGGCCGTCTCGGCAGCACCAGCTTGAACCCTGGTGCGCACCTGCAGTTCGATTTACGCTAGATGCATTCGATTACACCTGAGTGCATCCACGATGAATTCCCCGCGCCTGAGCTTGCTGATCATTACTTTCCTGTTCGCCGTTTCGAATTGCGGGCGTGGCGATGAATCACCGGGTGTGACCCCGCTTCTGAATGCTCACGCTCATAACGACTACGAACACGAACACCCACTTTTCGATGCGCTCGAGCAAGGCTTCGCTAGCGTCGAAGCCGACGTTTACCCAGTCAATGGCGAACTGCTCGTCGGCCACAATCGACGCGATTTGAAACCCGAGCGCACACTCGAGTCGCTGTACTTAACACCGCTTGCAGAACGAGTAGAAAAAAACGGCGGCCATGTTTTCTCTCAACCTTCGCGCTTCTTTTTGCTCATCGACATCAAGGCCGATCCAACGGAGACTTACCGCCTCCTGAAACAGCTTTTTTCCAAACACGCCAGCATGTTGACGTCGATCGAAAACGATCGCGTCCATGAATCCGCGATCACCTTAGTACTAACCGGCGACCGACCGAAACTCGATCCGCACGATAAGTCGCTGCGTTACGTCGGCCTCGATGGCCGCGTCTCAGACGCCGATAGCGGCGTCTCCGCCGACTTCATGCCCATGATCAGCGATGCCTGGCGATCGCAGTTTCGCTGGAACGGCACGGGCGATATGCCGCCCGCAGAGCGAACAAGATTGATGGATATCGTCAAGAAAGCGCACGCCGCCGGCCGCGTCGTTCGGTTCTGGGAGACGCCCGAAAACGAAAACCTGTGGCGCGAACTCCGGGCAGATGGCGTGGATCTGATCAACACCGATCAGCTCGCCCGTTTGGCGAAGTTTCTCAAATCATCATCGCGCTAAAACAAATTTCTCTTAACGGCAGCTCGACGATAACTTCGGTAAACGAATTCACCACAGAGACACTGAGAAGCAGTGACCAAGCACCAATGATCAACTAAATTCGACTGTCTTTTTTGGTCATTGGTCATTCGATGTCTTCTCCGTGCTCTCCGTGCTCTCTGTGGTAAATAAAATACAAGAATACTCTTGGCCGATTCACGCCGATAACTAGAGCATTTTTAGCAACGGTGTTCCGAGGGGCGCCTAGGGCAACGCCCTAGTTCTTCGCAATTCTCGGGGGCGTTGCCCCAGCCACCCAGTACGACAATTTGAAAAAGGCACTAGCTACTTGCCGAGCTGCTTCGGCGATAGAATTCCAGTATGAGTCCCGATGTTCTCATCGTCGGCGCCGGACCGGTCGGCCTCACCATGGCCGCCGCCCTCGATCACCACGGCCTCAAGTGCCGCATCATCGATAAAGCGCCCGCGCCCAGCGACAAATCGAAAGCCTTGGTGGTTTGGAGCCGCACGCTAGAGCTTCTCGATCGACTCCAGCTCGCGGATACGTTCGTCGCCGCGGGCATGAAAGCCGACGGCGCGAGTATGTACGCCAACGGCGAGCGGCTCATGCACATCTCGCTGACGGGCGTCGACAGCCCGTTCGGCTTCCCGCTCATGCTGCCGCAAAATGAAACCGAGCGGCTGCTCGCCGAATACTTAGCGAAACGTGGCGTCACGGTGCAACGCCAAATCGAACTCCTCTCGTTCGGTGAACAACCAGACGGCGTCGCCGGCAATCTTCGCCACGCGGATGGCAGCGAAGAATCGTTCACCGTGCCGTGGCTCATCGGCTGCGACGGCGCCCACAGCACCGTGCGGCACGGCCTCGGCCTGCAGTTCACCGGCTCCGCCGAGCCGAACGATTGGTTTCTCGCCGATATCCACGTCCGAGGCCCGCTCGCGAAGAACGAGCTCAGCATCTACTGGCATGAAAAAGGCGTGCTCGTATTCTTTCCCATCGATGGCGTGCGATTTCGTGTCATCGCCGATCTCGGCACCGCGGCCAACACGGGCTCGCCGCCCGATCCCACGCTCGCCCAAGTGCAAGCCAAAATCGATGAGCGCGGCCCCGGCGGACTCACGATCATGGATCCCGTCTGGCTCGCCGGTTTCCGCATCAACGAGCGCAAAGTGACCGATTATCGCCGCGGCCGCGTAATGCTCGCCGGCGACGCCGCTCACATCCACAGCCCGGCCGGTGGCCAGGGCATGAACACCGGCATGCAAGACGCCTTCAACCTCGCCTGGAAGCTGGCCCTCGTCCAGCGCGGCCAAGGCCAACGCGAACCGCTGCTCGAAAGCTACTCCAAAGAACGCAGCGCCGTCGGCGATCAGGTGCTGAAGGGCGCCGCGCTAGTTACGCTATCTGCCACGCTGCGAAATCCCATCGCCCAATATCTACGAAATCACATCGCGCCCATCGTATCATCCTTCGGTTTCGTCCAAGACCGCCTCAAAAACATGCTCTGCGAGCTGGCGATCAACTACCGCCACGGCCCGCTCACTGCCGAATCCTGGCCGCGCCACCTCACCGGTCTCGCCGCCGGCGACCGCCTCCCCGACGCGCCTCTCACCTCGCTCGCCGCCGCCAAAACAACGACGCTGTTCGCCGAGCTTCACGGAACAGAGCATACGCTATTGTTGATGCCCGACTCACAGGGTGAACAAGCGGCTGCCCGCCTCGCATCCATTGCCGTCAGCGTACGCGCAACTTATCCGAACCTCATTGCGCCCTGGTTCTTATTGAAACCAAGCGGCGATCCACCATCTGCCAACTCGACGCTCGACGAATCACGAATTCCAACTTGGTTCGATCGCGATTCGAAGCTCCACGAGAAGTTAAACGTCAGCGGCCCAGCATTGGTCCTCATTCGCCCCGACGGCTACATCGGATACCGCTGCCAACCGGCCGACGGCGACGAGCTCAACCAGCACCTCGCCACCTACCTAATATCCACGCACGAATGATTTCAATTCGGATTCACCACAGAGGACACAGAGAGCACCCAGAAGAATTAAATAAGTCATTCAAAAGTTAACAGTCGCCGTTGGACCATTTTTTATTAGACTCTAGCGACAGATTCCCGATCTCAACGACACATATTTCTGCTTTCTCAGTGCCCTCTGTGTCCTCTGTGGTAAATACTTCAACTTAAATTTAACGGAATCGCAGTGCCCAAAGTATCTGGAATCCTCGAAACCGCCCTCTACGTGAAAGACGTGGCGGCCTCCGCCGCGTTCTACCGGCGACTTTTCGGCTTCCGCGTCCTTCTCGAATCGGATCGTCTCATCGCGCTCAACGTCGCAGGAAAAGACGTCCTGCTGATTTTTTCCGAAGGCACTACCAAGGCGTCATTCGCCACACCCGGCGGTGTCATCCCAGGTCACAACGGTGCCGGCCCCACGCATTTTGCGTTGTCGATCAGCAGCGATGATGTCGATCCTTGGAGAAAGCGGTTGGCTTCTCAAGCCATACCGATTGAGAGCGAAGTCGAGTGGGAGGGCGGCGCGCACAGCATTTACTTCCGCGATCCCGATGGCACGCTGGTCGAATTGATCACGCCAGGCTTTTGGCAAATGGCATGAAACGCGTGGGAAGGCGAAGCTAAGCAGGGCCAGCTACTTCAAGGGCAACTTCGCCTTCCCAGGGCACCGCGTTTAGCAATTTCGAGTGCGCTTCGCAAAATATCCTGCGAATCCCAAGGCCATCAGCATCAGCGTGCTGGGTTCGGGAACACTGCCCGCATCCGTTAGCCGTTGCGATTCCAACGTCGCGAGCGGCTGCACGCTATTGTAAATTCGAATATCGTCCAACAACCCATCGAATGGGTCCGCGTCGATCGAGCCGAAAAGCACCCGTGAACCAATGCTCAGCGGCATCGTTTCATCCGACACCGGGTCGTTGCCCGAGCCGTTCGTCGCCGTGCCGGAGCCGACGAGTGTCAGCGGCGTATTAAGTCCACCGGCATAGAAAAACACATTCGGTCCCGGCTGCAGAATGGTGCCGTCAAAAGTCACAGCGAAGTTCACCCACTGCTGCGTCGCGCTAAATCCGGGCGACGTCACCGAGTAGTTATCTCGCGCCAAGATCAAATTGCCGGGCGCATTCGGGTCGCCGTGCACATCGAATCCCGCAATTCCCGACCGGTTGGCAACCAAAATTGCATTTCCACCGACGGGCGCCGTCGAATCCGTCTTGAACCAACCCGACACGGTGAACTTCAACAACCCGTCAATGCCATCGAAGTCGGCGGTGTGCGTGCCGCGCCCGCCGGAGCTGTTCGTCGTCCCGCCCATGCCGCTTGCGGCGCGGTTATCCAGAGCCCGGTCGGTCGCCGCGCCACTCACACCTGAGCCATCAGGACCGATAAATGCCGGTCCCACGATGCTCAACGCGGGAGCCGAACCCGCCAAGCTGCCGCCAGGCGCTGCCGTGGCCGAATTCGGCGCATCATCAAAGCCGTAACTAAGCAAAAGCGTCGCACCCGCGTTTGATGCGCTCATCGCCGCGACGCCAATCCCCATCACGAAAGTCAAAGCTGTCCAACTCTTGTTCGCCACTAGGTCTCCAATCCGGAATCTTGTCTGTCATACTCAAAATGCGAAAGCGAAAATGAGAACTTTCGCTCGCCGCGCATTCGCGGGCACGTAAGGTACGCCGGGGTGAAGACCGCAGATGTAGGATTCTCAGCTTTTCCTCAAGATTTAGTCCACGTAAGCCGTCGTCGATCACGGCTGCGACTATTTGGCGCGCAATGCCAAGAGAAAGATGAGCGAAACAACCGAAGTTGGCTCGATTTGCTTATCGCAACGGAGCTTCAACCATATTCTGGCCGGTCGGATGATCCAGAACTTCATCCGCCTCGTCGCTGATCGCGAGGCCTTGAGCGTTGACCATATCCGCCCGCACATCGACTATTTGCGCCAGCGTCCCTGCACCGTCGATCTCCGCGGCACCCACGTGCTTAAAGCGAGAATCGCCCAAATCAATCCACAAGTGATAGCGACGACCCGTCGCCGGTGCAGGAAGGTGCAACGCATAGACATGCCACTGCTTGGCAAGTTTATCGACAACGACGTAGCCGGTCACATCCGACGACGGTTGTCGCAGCGACGCAAACTTCAATTGCGGAATCTCCGCAAACCGTTCCGCGGCATTGGCCTGCTCCACGCGGCGTACAACCTCGCCCCACGCGCGCGGTTCAGCCTCCGTCCGACCAATTCGACCATGCCAGGCCGACCACATCGCGATCCCAACAACACTCGCAGCCAAAGCCAGCGCGGAGACCAACAACCGGCGCAGTGCGTGCCTGCGCGATTCCGAACCCGCCGTAGCGCCCACCGCAGAAAATCTCGCCGTTTCTCTCTTTTGGACGGCGACGCGATTTAGTAAGCCTCGCTCAATACGCTCAGCCGGCAACTCCGTAGGCAACGCAATCGCTAACTTCGCAAATCCGCTCAGCAAATCCGCAAGCTGCTCATTGCAAGCAACACAGCCCGTTCCTAAGTGCGCTACGACCGGCGCGCGCAGCTGCTCCGGCAACTCATCGAGTGCAAACTCGGCGAGCCGCGATTGGCATTCCACACAATCAATTAATTGCGGGTCAATCACTCTTGCAGGCCCTTAACGCATGTCGCAACCGTTCCAATGCCGATCGAATTCTCGCCTTCGTAGTTCCTAGCGGAACTCCCAACGCCTCGGCCGTATCTCGATGCGTCAAACCATTGAAAAATGCGAGCTCAATTGGCTTCCGCAAATTTGGCTCTAACTCGTTGACCGCGTCGGCGATTAGCTGCCGATTTTCCTCGGCCATCGATAACTCGGCCGGCTGCGCGCCGTCGCCAACAGCCGCCAAGCTGTCGCTCTCCATCCATTCGAGAATTGCTGACGCTTCGCGTCTCGAAATGCCCCGCTTGCGATCGAGCGCCCGGCAACGTGTCAGCATAAATAAGTACGTCGCAGGTGAGCTCTTGGATGAGCAATATCGCGACGATTTTTCCCAGAGCTCCCAAAATACGTCGGCCACGACATCTTCCGCGTCATGCTCCCGGCCGATAATGCGTTTCGACAGCGCCAAAACAGTCGGACTATAGCGATGATAGAACGCTCGAAATGCGTCCTCGTCGCCGGCCGCTATGGCGACCAGCAACTGGCGATCTTCATCCTCGGCGCCGATTTCCAAACGTAAACTCCCCTTCGCTCGCACGAACTTCAGATGGGCTCGCCATCATTAAGCGGCTTTTCCGAGTCGCCTGATTTCTTTACCGTGCCGACACGAATTACCGCGTCCGTCATCCAGCAACCAGCGAACGGCGATTTCGTCTGCTTCGATAGAAAGAATCGAAACAACGTCAGTTCACCGGCTGGATCAATCGTCGTCACCAGAATAAAAGCGCTGTCCTTCTCCTGCGAAGCCTTCCCCACCAGGAAATGCTTGGCAGCAAGTAACGACGCGTATTGCGGAGCCCGCACCATCTGAGCGAAGTGCTCGATCGGCCCCGTGTGCTCCCGATTTGCGGGCGAAGCAAACCGATAGCACCGCTCAATCCGCTTCATCACCGCGCCTTCGCCAGCGAGCGCCGACATTTGGGCTCGCACAACGTCTTCAGCCGATAGCTGCGAGCTGGGTTCCGCGGCCACTTCCGCTGCTCTCGGTTGCACTTCGGATTTACTGGCAACAGCAGCCGCGGCACTGCTTTCACCGCCTGCGAAGCAGTTCATCGCAACGATTCCGATGAACGCAGCCAGGCAACGTATCAACACGGAGCAACGGATGGAACGAGTTTGGCCGATCATAATCGATTGCGCGTAATGCAACGCTCGCGAAGAGAAATCCTTGGTTAGTGCCCCATTATAGGCACTCGGCAAACATTCGTGGGTAATGATTGGAAAATACTCAATGCGCTGCAAATGCTTCCCCGTGGCCCACTTACCTCGCCGTGATCTTTCGTAGCGACTCCTCCAACTCTCTCTCCAGCGTTGCGACTAGTTCCGCCGCCGGCATCGAACGAGCCAGCGCAGCCGCTTCACCCGCCCATTGCGCCCCGTACCCAAACTCGCCTTGCTTCTTCGCCGCCGCATGCAGCGATTTACCGGCGTCATACGTCACCGGATACGCCGGAATCTCTTGCGGATCGACGCTCTCGCCAAACTCGGTAAATCGATTCACAACAGACCGCGCCGCTCGGCCAGATATCGCAGCCGTCATCGTCGTTCGCACCGCCGCAGAACTCGATAGCGCCGCGCGATAACCGGCATCCGCCAACGACTCGGCGCACAACACGAACGCAGTCCCCAACTGTGCCGCGCTCGCACCTAATGCGAGTGCCGAGGCAAT
>DATBAY010000194.1:0-6290 GCA_036271295.1 Lacipirellulaceae bacterium
ACCGAAGGGTAACAGAGATGCGCTGGCGGCGGTGAGCATGGTGGGCGTTCGGCGGGAGAAGATTTCGCGGCGGGGCTCCGCTAGTTTTTAGCGTAGTCCGCCTTGAGTGAAAACACCGCTGCTTGCCCACCCAGCGCCAGATTTTCGGGGTGCACCTCCAAAATGCCGCCCATGCGCAGAACCTGCAAATTATCGTCCACGCGGTCGCTGTTCGTGATTCGGACGACCATTTGGTCGTAATATTTGACCTTCGATAAATCGCCGAAGCAGCATTGATTGTTATCGCGAACCAGCAAGAAATTATCGATATTCGTCCGCGTCGTGGCGCTGCCCGGGCGGATGTACCCCTTGATAAACACATGCTTGCCATTGAGGGCAATAATTTCCGGCGGCACGGCCACGCCGCCACGCTCCTGCAGTTCATCCGGCTTCATGTCGGAAAACGAAATCCGCGTGTAGCCATCGGGAACTTCCGTTGCATAAACATAACCGCCGTATCCAACGCCGCCGACCAAAAATAACAGCGACAAAAAGACGCCCGCCTTCGCCAGGCCCAAGCCCGTGTAATGCTCGGGGTACTTGCGAATTTTGGCCAGCGACCGCAGACCGATAAACATGCCAATCGCCGGAATCGGCGCGGCCACCAGGCACCATTCGAAACTGGTGGCGGCACAAATAACCACGAACACCGATACCAGGCCCAATACCAGCGAAATCAGTGCTCCCGTGTGCAGCGCGCGATACTGCACTTCTTCTTCGCGGTCCAAATCTGAATTCATGTCCATCGTCGCCGTACTCATCGAAACACCAACTTCTTTCGTCTACGAATCAACTTGCCAATGCGTTCACACGGCCCCGGCCCGCAGGATCAACCAATAAATGCCCATCAGAACCAACGCAGCTGCCAATGGCAGCCCCGCGACGAACAGCGGGTTGATGCGATGCAATTCTGCCTGCGGTAGGTTCCCCGCGGGCGCTGAAGCCGTTGCGATAGGTGCAGCGGCGGTTTTCACCGGTTTTTCGCCGCTCGCGGGAGCCGATTTTCCAAACGTCGCCGGGTCAGGAATCTGACTTGTATCGGTCTTCTCATCAGCCGCCGAGGCGCCGAACCCCTGGGTCGCGTCGGTCGTCGTGGTCGATGCCGGCGCACTCGCCGCGGCAGCATTCTTCGCCACCGTCGCGCTCGCTGCCGAGGCCGCTCCGCGGGCCCTCCCCAACGCACCAAACGCCATCAAGCTCTTCGCCGTTTTCACGGTCTCCGGATCCAGCTTCTCAAGCTCCGCCAACCCCGCTTTGGCTCGCTCGCCCACCTGCCCCGGTTGCTCGCTGGCTACTGTGAGATAACTCACCACAGGCTGGCGAATGTACCCTTTCGAATCGGATTTCTTGAACATGTCGACGAGCCGATCGAGCACCGACCAATCTTCCCAGCGAGATAAATCGAGCACCACCTGGTCCGCAAAGTCTTGGTTATCCAGCAGCAAGCGCATCGCTTCCAATAGTCTTTCGCGCGGCACAACACCCGTGTTTTCATCCCCGTGGAATCGCAACGCCATGATCGTCGAATACACATGCGTGTACTCAGCGTGCGGATTCTTGAGGAACCGATTCTCGATGACGTCCATTCCATCGGGTCCACAGAGAGTGAGATAACAGGCCACCAGCGCATCGAGCCCAAGCTTCTTGCGACGTTCGTCCTGCTGCACCGCTTCGATCAACACGGGCATCCCGACGGGGCCACCCATCGAAATTCCAGTTTGCACCAGCCCCACGAGCGCCGGCTTCATCGCGTCGAAGTCAGACACGATCATCTCTTGCAGCAGCGGCACATCTTCTTTCGTTCCACACACGCCCAGCATCGTGAGATACAACCGCCGCCGGCTCGGATTGACCTCGGGATCGGCCACCCACTTCACGATGCGATCGTGCTGCATCTTCGGCTTGAGTTCGCGCAGCTCGGCATATGGCGCCCGGCCAAACTCATCGTAGGCATCTTGCGCCAAGAGCGGATCCGCGTTCTCTAAGTAATCCTGAAAGAACACCAAACGATCGGCGCCAGCCGGCGCGACCGACTGCAACTTCTTCACGTACTCGATCGCCGTCGGCGTCAACGGCAGCGGCGTCGTCCAATCAATCTTGCCCTTGCCCAAGCCGGTGACCATGTACGTCTTCTCGCGATCCGCATCGCCAAAGAACACCACGCTGATTTCGCTCTCTTTGCCTAGCGCCTCGCCGCCTTTGAGCGCCTCGACAATTCTAAACGTTGCCATCCCTGAGTTCGGATCCGATGGATTCGCGTTCGCTGGCGCTTCCTTTACCAATTTCGCCAACACCACGGCATCGGCTCCCTTGATCTCCTCGCTCAATGTCTGCGATTCCACACTGCAGAACGGGCAGGCAAATGTGCTCTTTCCAATTAGCAACAGGGCCGCCATCGCGGCGAGCGCACTAACACATAACTTCATCGCGACACCATTCGCTCGGTTAAGCAGTTAATTCAAACAAAAAAGTTTCTCGCAGAAGCGCAGGGATCGCAGAGATTCGGTGAATTGAAGCCTTCACCCCACCCTCCGCGACCTCTCCGCTTCTGCGAGAAACTGCTTCTTCATTTTATCCTAAGCCCGATGTTGCGGACACGCCTACCGGCTCCCTGAAAGCGACTTCGCCACGTCGGTCCGATAAGCCGAAAGTGCTGGCAAAAAGCCCACCAGCGATGCCAAAATCAGCAACCCCGGGATGATCACCAACTCCTGCCAGTCGAACTCGAAAGCACTCAGCGATATGCCCGTCCGCTCCACCACATACGGGCTCGCCAAAGCCAGTACGCCGTGGCCTAACATCATGCCAATCAGCCCGCCGCCCACCGAGAGCAGGATCGATTCCACCAACACGATCGCCATCACGGCCCCCCGGCTAGCGCCGAGCGCCCGCATCACGGCAATGTCGTGACTCCGCTCGGTCATCGAGTTGTAAATGCTCACCAAGATGCTGATCCCGGCCACGATGACGACCAGCACCGTGAGAACGAGCAGCACGACACGAATCGGCCCCACGATGCTGTTGAGCAGCACCGCCACCTCGCGAGTCGGCGCCACGGCCTGCGCGATTCGCCCCTTTCCCTTGTTGATCTTGAAGTCCAAATACTGCGGCCCCAGCGGACTGTTGCACAACACCAAGATCGATGTCACCTCGCGCTGCGCGATCGGCAAAGGCTTCGCAGTCCCTGCCGCTAGTTGTTTGTCGAGTTCCGCTTCCTGCGCGTGCTCCTCTGCTTCTTCCTTATCTTCCCGCGCCTTCTTTTCCGCGGGCGTCTCTTGCTTCGAGGCGTCCGTTTCTTCTTCCTGCGGCGAGAGCGCGTGCCCCGGCAGCAAGTAGAAGCCCTCGATGTTCATGAACAACGCCCGGTCGTCCGCCGTCCCTGTTGGCTTCAAGATGCCGACGATCTTTACTTCGTGATGCAAATCGCTGCCGCCAGCGAGCCCATGGCTCGGCTGAAACGTATCGCCCACCTTCAGCCCCGACCGCGCCGCGACCACGGAGCCGATCACGCCTTCAAAGAAATTCGCCGTCTTGAAGTTTCGCCCGCCCGGTTCGAATTCATAGCTCTTGGGCGTCCCATCGGGGTTCGATCCGTAATGAATCTTCTCGAACATTTCAGGTGTTGTGGCCACGACACGAAACACGGACTCATCCGGCGCTTGATAACTATCGCCCAAGCACTGCGGAATCGCCGTCTCTGTTACACTCGCAAACTCGCCGCCCGGCAAAAACCTCTCGTAATAGCTGTACGGAATCGGATACAGCGGCTGACCAATGTGATACACCGTGCTGAGCACCAGCTGCAGCGCCCCGCCCTTGCCGCCGACGATGAGATGATACCCTTGCGCATTCTGCTCAAACTGCTTCACGGCCACCGAGTAGATCACCATCACGGCGATCATCACCGCCACGCCCAGCGCCATCGAAAACGCGGTCAGCGCAGACGCCAGCCCGCGCTGCTCCATGTTTCGCCAAGCTATCTTCCAAAACGGCATACGTTCTTCCTCCCTCTCCCCTGGGAGAGGGCCGCGGTGAGGGCGGCTTGCTCTAACTAGTGCACCTTCGCAATCACCCGATTCAGCTCATCCAATTGCTCGACACGATCGAATTGCCCCGACACATCATCCGAATGCGTCACTAGCAGCATCGCGACATCTTCGGCTCGACACACATCACGTATCAAATCAATCACTTGCTGCTGATGCGCCGGATCGATATTCGCCGTCGGCTCGTCCGCCAACAACAACGCGGGACGATTCACGAGCGCTCGCGCCACCGCCACACGCTGCTGCTCACCCACCGAAAGCGCCGCCGGCTTGTGCGTTAACCGATGCCCCAATCCCACGCGCCCCAAAAGATCGGTCGCCCGCGACGAGTCGTGCCGCTGCCCCGTGAACGTCATCCCCAACAGCACGTTTTCGAGCGCAGTGAACCCCGCCAGCAAATTGAACGTTTGAAAAACGAACCCGATATGCCGGGCTCGAAACCGATCGCGTGCCGCCTCCGGCAGTCTCGTCAAATCAGTCGTATCGACCACGATCCGGCCCGAATCCGGCGTCGCCAGCCCGGCGATCACGTTGAGCAGCGTCGTCTTCCCGCCGCCGCTTCGGCCGCGGATGACCACCTGCTCACCCGCCTCCAACGCTAGCCGGGGCACATCCAGAATCGGCAGCAATTCGCCATCTGGCTCCCGGTAAGCCTTTTTGACATCTTCGACCAGGAGCGTGTGCGACATCGGACAACCGGCAGCCAAGTGCGGAGAATCGCAAAGCGTTGGAGTCTAACGCTTTGGGGCGGAATGGCCTAGCCGCATTCGAAACTCGCTTCGTGCAAGTTACCGCGTGCGGTTTAGCTCCCCCTAACTACGCATCTAAACCGCTTTCAGTTCGCTAGCACCAGTCGTTTCGGCACTTTCTACAAACGCTCGCAGAAACTTTTACATACTGGCCACCGCACTCAATAACCGCATTTGCAGCTTTGCAATGGAGAGAAAATGACAAACCTAATTCCGCCAACGACTTCCGCATCGCGACCCAAATTTTCAGTCCTGATCCCCGGTGCCTGGCACGCCGGTTGCTTTTCATACGCGACGGTAGAAGAGTCGGACGCCGACCTGGACCAATCCCGGGCGGGTGCATCAGCCGCGATTGCGAAGTCGACGTCCAAACCAGATGAGTTCCCACACGTAACACTGGGCTGCCCGATGACAGCCCGCCAATTTCTCCCCGCCTGAGGGCCGACGAGGACTCCCGCACCTCGCCGGCCCTTCTATTTTGCGCCGGCACAAATTCAGCGCTCCGCCGCGAATCCCCCGTAGCTGGTTTCGCAAGAAACCGGCCCTCTCACTTCGCCGCACTCCCCGCCGTAGCTGAATTCGCAAGAATTCAGCCGCCTTCTTGCCGCATCCATCCAGTCCGAAGTCTTGCGACTTCAGCTGCAAAACTCGCGAGCCGCTCCCCGCTTACTTCCCCGCTCCTACCGCCGGCCCCTCCGTATCCACAATCGCCGAAATACTCACCTTCGCCCCACGATGATATCCCACCGGCATGAACTCCCGTCCCGCTGAATAAACGTCCGACCCCGCATCATCCGTATCCGTCACCTGGGCCGTCATTCGAATCACACCCGCCGTACCTTCGCGCGTAACGAATAAGAACGAATCGCCCCCATACTTCAAGTCGTACGGAGGCTTAATCACCTCGCGCCGCGGAACCAGCATCTCAACCGGCTGCCCCATCGGGTATTTCTGCTTACCGTTCATCGCAGCCGGCAAGTCACGCAGCTCGTCACTCGAAATCTTCCACACCTTCATCCCCAGCGGCTTCAAACAGTACAGCGGCTCCATCTCCCCCGGCGGCGTATACTTCGTCCCCACCAAATCGAAGCCCTCCTTCTCGGCCCACGCCAACACCTCCGGCGAATCGACACCAATCTTCTCAGCCGACCCCAGCGAATCAGGCCACCCAGCCTCGCGCAGCGTATCGAGGTCCATAAAACACTTCCCCTCCGCGTCCTGCGCTGCCGGAACAATCCAACCCGACTGCAACTCGGCGAGCTTCACACTCTTCCCCGCCGGCGGCGTGTCGATCGGCGGAAGATCCGCGCCGCCTGTCTCCAGCGGCGGCAGATCAACCTTCGCGTACGCCGCGTCATTCGTCAGCGATTGCCAATTCGCTTCCCACCAATTCGCCCAACGCTGCGCCTGTCGCTGAAATTGGGCTCGCTGAATCTGCGCCTGCCGCGGCGATTCC
>DATBAY010000195.1:0-6571 GCA_036271295.1 Lacipirellulaceae bacterium
AATGCTGAGTGCGCTGGCGGCGTTTTGGCCGCCAGATTTTTTCAGCAACAATCTCGCGAATCTGGATCAGCTGAATAAGTGGATCCCGTTCATTCTGCTGGTGTTCATTCCGGCGATCACGATGAGCACGTGGGCGGAAGAGCGGCGGCAGCATACCGATGAGTTGTTACTAACGCTGCCGGCGAGCGACGTCGACGTGGTGCTGGGCAAGTTTTTCGCAGGCGTGGCGATCTACACGGTCGCACTGCTGTTCTCGATGTTTTCGATTTATTTGGTGTTCAGCTACGGGTTGGGATCACCCGATACGGGGTTGTTCATCGGGACGTACGTTGGCTACTGGTTCATGGGGCTGGCGATGCTTTCGGTGGGCATGGTGGCTTCGTTCTTGACGAGCAACCTGACCGTTGGATTTATACTCGGCATGGTGTTCAACGCACCGCTCGCAATGTTCGGCGTGGCGGACTGGATTGTGAAGAATCCGCAGCTCGCGCAATCGATTAAGCATTGGAGCGCGGTCGAGCAGTTCAGTGATTTTCAGCGTGGCGTGATCAGCCTAAGCGGCATTTGTTACTTCCTGATGATTGCGATCGTGATGCTCTATGTGAGCGTTGTGCTCATCGGTCGCCGGCATTGGGGCGGGCGGGAAGAGGATCAGTCGATGTGGGCCCATTACCTGGCCCGCGCGCTGGGGCTCGTGTGCATTGGGATTGGGGTCACGATGTTCATCTCGCATCACAATTCGATTCGGGCGGACATGACGAGTGAGAACATTAATTCGCTTTCGCCGCGGACGGTGAAGTTGGTGAAGGAACTGGAACACAATGATAAGGTCAAAACGATCAAGATTGATGCGTACGTGAGCCCGGAGGTGCCAGCCGAATATGCGGCGCACCGGCTTAATTTGCTCTCGACGCTGACCGAGCTGAGCTCGCTCAGCGGGGGTAAGATCGTGGTGGACGTCCACGAAATTGAGAACTTCAGCCAAGAGGCGACGAACGCCGAGAAGGCGTATGGAATCGAACCGCATGAAGTCCGCACGGTTGATCGCGGCGCGCGCAAAACCGATGAGATCTATTTAGGGGCGGCATTTAGCTCGGGACTGGATCGCGTCGTTATTCCGTTTATCGATAAGGGCATTCCGATCGAATATGAACTGGTACGGTCGATTTGCACGGTGTCGCAGCAGCAGCGGAAGAAGCTGGGAGTGTTGAAGACAGACGCCCAGCTGCTGGGTGGGTTTTCGATGCAGGGACCGAGTGAAGAATCGCAGCTCGTGACCGAGCTGAAAAAGCAGTACGACGTGTCGGAGGTCGATCCTTCGAAGCCGATCAAGGACAAATACGATGTGCTGCTCGCGGTGCAGCCATCGTCGCTCAATCCGGAATCGATGAAGAACTTCATTGCCGCAGTGAAGAGTGGCCAACCGACGGCTGTATTTGAAGATCCGTTTCCGTGGCCGCAGCTGTGGCCGGACGTGGTTGGTACCGCTCAACCTAAAAAGCCACCGGGCGGCATGATGGGTATGTTTGGCGGCGGCGGGCAAGCGGAGCCCAAGGGCGATATTTCGGCGCTGTGGAAACTGCTCGGCGTAGAAATGTACGGCGATGAAATCGTGTGGCAGAACTTCAACCCGGAGCCAAAGCTGGGGGACATCTATCGAGAATGGATCTTCGTGGACGAGGGCCTCAAGGCGCACGGCACGCCGAACCCGTTCGATCCAGATGATCCAATTTCGGCTGGCATGAAGCAGGTGTTGTTCTTCTGGCCGGGTTCGTTCCGGCCGGCAGACGGATCGAAGATGAACTTCCAGAAGCTGGCGGTCACCGGTCGGGATAGCGGGACGATCAGTTACCAGGATACGGAAATGTCGCTGCGATCGGGGAACTCGATGGGGGCACGTCGTGTGACGACGCACGAACCGTACATCATCGCCGCGCATGTTACCGGCAACCTCATGGAGCAATCTGGAAAGCGCCTGACAGCGGAGGAAAAAGACGGAAAGGACGCGAAGGGCAACGACGCGGCAAAAGCAGATGCTGCGAAGGACGCGAAGTTGGCCGATGACAAAGCGAGCGACGCCGACAAGAAGGAAGGCGACCAGGCGAAAGGGAAAGAAGAAGACGCGTTGGTCGGCAAGGCGCCGGAGAAGACGAAGATCAATGTCGTGCTCGTGGCGGATATTGACTGGATTGCGCCCATCATTTTCAAGCTTCGCGAAATGGGACAGGATCCGGATTCAATTATCGACTTCAAATTCCAGAATGTGTCATTCGTGCTGAATATTTTGGACGAGCTTGCGGGCGACGATCGGTTTATTGATTTGCGAAAACGGACGCGGTCGCACCGCATTTTGGAAAAGGTGGAGGAAGCGACGGAGGAGCAGCGCAAAGATTCGCTCGACGAACAAAACAAGTTCGCGAGTGACGCTCGTCAGCAAATCGAGGCGGCGCAAGACGAATATCGAAAGAAGATGACAGATTTGGAGAAGCGTGACGATCTGGACCCGCGCGTGAAAGAGCAAATGATGGAGCGGGAGCGAATTCGGTTGGAACGTATGCGAGATGTGAAAATCGCGTCGCTCGAGAAGGAGCGGAATGCGAAGGTCAAGCAAAGCGAGCGGGAGTTGGCGTCTAAGATTCGCGGCGTACAGGACCGTTACAAACTGCTGGCCGTGCTGGTGCCGCCGATCTTGCCGATCGTGCTGGCGTTCTTCGTTTTCTTTAATCGTCGCAAGGCGGAACAAGAAGGTGTCGACACGCGACGACTTCGCTACGGCAAGGGTCGTGACCAGGCGGCCTGAAGTCTTCAAGAGATTGTGGCTTAACGATAAATCCCAGCCGAGATTGATCGGCGGAGTTGATAGATCATGAGTGAAAACGCGAAAACAATCAGCTTTGTGTTAATCGGATTGGCGGCGGTTGGGATCGGGATTTGGTCCGCGCCCTCGGCAGCCGAAGTGGATGCGACTTCGCTGGTCGGAACCGAGCTGACTAAGAAGTTCGACAATCCGGAAGAAGCGAAGCGGCTGCGGATTGTTCGATTTGATGAAGATACGGCGACGCTGCGCGAATTCGAAGTCGCGGAACAGGATGGGTTGTGGATAATTCCGTCGAAAGATAACTATCCAGCGGATGCCGCGAAGCAGATGGCGGAAGCGGCGACATCGCTGATGGATCGGAAGATTTTGAGCCTTGCGAGCAGAAACGCAGGTGATCACGAGGAATACGGGGTCATCGACCCGCTATCGCCCAAGCTTTCCCCCGGTCAAAAGGGTGTGGGAACGCACGTGACGATGTCGGATGCGCAGAACAAGCCGCTGGTCGACTTGATTATCGGGAAGCCGGTGCGCGACCGCGAGGGGCAACGGTACGTGCGCGAAGCGGGGCGTGATGCGGTGTTCGTCATTGAGATTGATCCGACGAAGCTCTCGACGGATTTCGAGAATTGGATCGACAAGGATTTGCTGAAGATGAAGGCCTACGACCTTGAGCAAGTGGAGGTGAAGGATTATTCGGCGGAGATGCAAGTGGTGATGGGGCCGCAAGGTCGGCCTTCGATTGGGGTGGCATGGGACCCGCACTCCGACATGACGCTTGGCTACAACGAGAAAGACGCCAAGTGGACGCCCATTAAGTTGCGGAAGTTTGATCCGAAGAAAGGTGAAAACGGCGACTACGTCGATTTTACGCTGAGCGAGGGCGAGGAGCTGAACGCGGAGACGTTAAATTCGCTCAAGGGAGCACTTGAAGAGTTGAAGATCGTGGATGTGAAGCGAAAGCCGGCCGGTTTGAGTAAAGATTTGAAGGCTGGAAATGACTTCATGAATAATCGGGAAGCACTTCAGGATCTGATCCAGAAGGGTTTTGCGGCGACGGCATCGCAATCGCAAGAAGGCGGCCCGCAGGAAATTATTTCGAGCGATGGTGAAGTGGTCGCGACGCTGAAAAACGGCGCTGAGTATGTGTTGCGGTTCGGGAATCTAACGAATGTGGCCGGCAGTGACAAAGACAAGGAAGAGAAGGCTGCCGACAAAGATGCAGCGCCCGGCAAAGATAAAGACAAGAAGAGCGGCAAGAGCGATGTGCATCGCTATTTGTTTGTGATGGCGAGGTTCAACAAGGATGCGGTGAAGCAGCCGGAGTTGGCGAAGTTGCCGGACCTGCCGCCGGCAGCCGAGGCGAAGAAGGACGACGCAGCGGCCAAGAAGGAAGACACGGTTGCAGAAGCGAAAAAGGAAGATGCTGATAAGGCGGCCAAGAGCGATGCAGCCTCGGACAAAGGCGAAAAGAAGGTGGATCAACCGGCCGATGCAAAACCGGCTGACAGTGGTGAGAAGAAAGACGATGCAGCCGCGAAGAAGGAAGGCGAGCCGGACAAAGCAGTTGAGAAGGTGATCGCCGAGCGGAAGCAGATCGAGCAGGAGAATCAGCGAAAGCTGGATGAATACCAGGCTCAAGTGAAGAAGGGTCAGGATGCGGTCAAAGACCTGAATCTGCGGTTTGGCGATTGGTACTTTGTCGTCAACGACGACGTGTTCCAAAAGCTTCGCGTTGGCAGCGACAAGGTGATCAAGAAAAAGGATAAGAAGGAAGCCGATGCGGGTGCGGCTAGCGGGAAATCGCCCGCCGCTGGAATCCCTGGCATTCCTGGTTTGCCGGCGATTCCAGGCACCGGTAAATAGCTGAAAAACCGCTACTGGCCAGATACTTCGTGGCCGAGTTCACGAAGTGATTCGAGCGTATAGATTCCGGTGTCGTGCCCGTCGCTGAAGTCGATCGAGTACGCGTAGTTGCCGACGGGCTTCATGGCGGCAATTCGTAGTGGCTGGGTTTCCGCAGCGGAGATGATCGGCAATTGCAAGCGCGATGGTGGCGGCGCGTTTCGTTCTTCCCGGCACGTCGCGCAAGGACACCGGTCGCGCAGTTCGCGGACCGGATAGTCGCGAATCTGGCCGTCGCTCCACGTGATGCGAAGGGAGGCGGGTTCTACGAGTTGAAGCTTCTCGGGATGAAGTGGCATGGCAGTCGCTGGGTGTCGGTCGTGCAATTGGTTTAAGGTCGATTGCGCTCGTCGACAAACCGACGAGCTTTGCCTTCGAAGCGAGGCAATGAGAGCGGCGGAACGGTGCGCGATTCGATCTTGAGTCCTAGTCTTAATTGAAGTTCCTGGGCGATGCGAGCGGGTTTTTCCAGGCGGTCTTCAACTTCGATGAGCAGTTCGTCCATAGCGCCATGTTTGCGGGCTGTGAGGCGGTACTCGACCACTTCGGGGAAACTGAACAAGATGTGCTCAATGGCGCTTGGATACACGTTCATGCCGCGAACGATCATCATGTCATCGTCACGTCCGACGATGCCGCCTTCGAGAAACACGAAGCGGCAGGCCGAATCGGTGGGCCACGTTGGGCGGACGATATCACCGGTTCGGTAGCGAAGGATGGGCGAGCCGCTGCGGCCGAGGCAGGTCAGGATTAGATGAGAGAGCTCGCCTGGCTGGGCTGGATGGCCGGTTTCGGTTGAAAGGAATTCTGGGATGAAATGGGCTTCGTTGACGTGAAGCCCGCGACCAGCTGCGTCGGCGAATCCCCAAGGCCCCACTTCGGTGGCGCCGGCGTGATCAATGAGCTGAGCACCCCAGGCCGATTCGATACGCTCGCGCGTAGCGGCGACGCTGCCGCCGGGTTCGCCAGCGACGATGATTTTCTTGATCGACAAGTGCTTCAAGTTGATTTTGTGTTCGGCCGCGACTTCGGCCAGGTGCAACGCGTAGGTCGGGGTACAGAGAAGCACGGTCGCTTTGGTGCAACGCAGCATTTCGAGACGGCCTAAGGTGCTGAGCCCGCCACCGGGAATGACCAATGTGCCGCGGGCGATGAGGGCGTCGAACGCGCTCCAGAAGCCGATGAATGGCCCGAAGGAGAACGCGAGTAATGCCCGATCGGTCGAGCGGACGTCTGCCGCATCTAGCACATATTGCCAGGCATCGATCCACCAGCGCCAATCGTCGGCGGTGTCGAGGACGACTAGTGGGCGACCATGGGTGCCGGAGGTTTGGTGGCAGCGTACGTATTGGTCAACGGGATAGGTGCGATTGAACGCGAAGGGTTCCGCGTCTGCCTGTGGTTGGAGTTCCTCTTTGATCGTGAAGGGAAGCGATGCGAGTTGGTCGAGGCTCTGCAAGTTGGTTGGATGACCGGCGAGCTTGTGTTGATAGAAGGTATTGTGGGGCAGGATCTCTGCCAGCAAGCCGTTTAGTCGAGTTAACTGAAATTCCTTGAGCGCATCGCGGTCGAGGCGCGTGACGACGGAACGATCTGAAAACGTTGCTGCGGCCATAGAGAGCAGATACGGGTGGGCAGTCTTCTGGATCAGTTCGAGGGTGGTTGGCCGATGCAGAGCAGCGTCGAATCGGTACGGACGTACATGCGGCCGTTGGCGATAGCAGGCGTGGCCTCGCAAAGTTCGCCGAGTTCATTGTGAGCGAGCAGTTGATATTGTTTATCGGCCGCGAGGACCGTTACATCGCCGCTACGGGAAAAACCGAAGATGCGGTTGCCGACACGAATGGGAGA